>JADYZL010000395.1 GCA_020853155.1 Bryobacterales bacterium | reverse complement strand
ATTGGATTTGCAGGTCGAGCTGGTGGAAGAAGTTTCTGGCGCTCGATTTGATCCCGTGGGCGTTGGACGGAGCGGCATGGGGGGGGCGCGTGTTGGAAATCGGCCCTGGCCCTGGATTGGCAACCGCGGTGCTCGCTCCGGCGGCGCAATCGTTGATCTGCCTGGAAGTGGATGCGCGGCTCGCGGCGGCTCTTCACGAGAAGAACCGCCGTGGGAATGTGCGCGTGTTTTGCGGGGACGCAACCGCAATGGCGCTTGACAGCGGCTCATTCGATAGCGTCCTTGCGTTCACGATGCTGCATCACGTGACCCCGGCCGCGGCCCAGGATTCACTGTTCCGGGAGGCGGCTCGCGTGCTGCGGCCCGGAGGGCTGTTCGCGGGAACGGATAGCCTCGATAGCCCCGTATTCCGGATACTGCATTGGTTTGACAATCTCGAACTGGTGCGCCCGGAGACACTGCGGCAACGGCTGTCGGCGGCGGGTTTCGAACGCGCGGAGGTCGAGATCCGGAAGAGAGAATTCCGCTTCCGCGCCTGGCGCGCGGCGGCATGAAGAAGGAATGAAGAGGAGAGCAAATGCCAGTACAAATCGGGCAGCCCGAGCCGGGTTGCAATGACCCCGTCGGGTTGATGACCGCGTGCCACCGGAGAATCGAGCGGTTTCTGAAGACGCTACGCGTGGCGGCGAAACGGGCCGGCGATCGCGATCTCGAACAGGATGAACTCGAGGCCATCGGGCGGTCACTCACTTATTTCCGTAATGCCGCTCCGAAACACACGGAGGATGAAGAGCACGATCTTTTTCCGGCTCTGATGGAGAAACAGCCGGACGTTGCCACCTCCGTCGAGAATCTGCAATCGGACCACGCCCGTGCGAACGTGCTGCACGCCCGGGTGGATGAACTGGGCCTCCAGTGGATCGCGGATCGCCGCATCAACCCGGAGTTGCTCGCGGAATTCGTGGACGCCACGGACCAGCTCGAAGCGCTCTATTCCGCGCACATCAAGCATGAGGAGACGGAGGTTTTCCCGCGCGCCTCGAAAGTGCTCAACGACGCGGAACTAGAATCGATTGGCCGGAACATGGCGGCGCGGCGCGGCGTCGCGTTCGTGCCGAAGAACTGAAATAGAGCCGGGGCTTGCGCGTTTGCCTGAGCGCCCAAGTCCCGGCCTATATTCCGGCGCTGTGATCTGAGTTCCGCTATTCGGGCCGGTAGTAGTAGGCAACCGTTGAGCGCTTCATCGGTTTCAGGAGGATGCTCTGGTAATCAGAGTTTCCGTTCACGCCTTTGAAATCGTCTCCGTTGATCTCCACCGGGATGAAGTGATGCACTTCTCCGCCTGACTGCACACAGATATCACCCACCTGAATGCCCTGGTTCCCGGAGATCCGAGTGGCATTCGACGGGCCAACGCCCAACACCCATTTCGTCTGTTTCCCCGCCTTGATCCAACACCAAGTGGCGAAAATGCCGCACCAGGAGACGCCGCTTGGCTTGGAGGGGCCTTGCGGGACGCGCTTACCGGGCACCTTCACTCCATCGAGATAGCCCGGTGCTTTCCAGTGCTGTTCCGTCCAACCGGCCACCCCTAGGTCAAAGAATCCCTTGAGGTTCTTCCAGCCTTTGCGGATGGTGCGCGTGCCTCCCCAGGAGAGCGTCTCCGTGGTGGTGTCAAGATCGCTGACGATTCCGTTCGAAGCGCCGCTTCCGACATCGCCGAGAGGGCCCGTTGTGCCGAGCAGCGCCCATTTGCGGATCTCCGCCCGCAAGGGGGAAAGGCCCGCCCCGTTGCCCCCTCCCGGCGCCGCCGGTCCCGGAGGCATCGGACCGCCACCCGGTGTGCCCAGCAATTGCGCCAGCAGGCCCAACGCTTCGAGCAGGCTCAACAGCGCAGCGATCGTCATTCCACCCACATCGATGCGCCCATCGCTGAAGCCGAGATTCACGCTCTGGAAGCGGCTGATGGCGCCACAGGTCTTTGGGCCGCACATCCCATCGGGAACCAAGGCGGGATTCGGGCCGCCCTTGACGAACGGGGCTGCATTCAAAAGGCGCTGCACCAGCAGTACATCCGGGGGCTTGTTCATCCCACCGAAACCGACCGATCCGGTCAAAAGATTCGTTGGCAAGGGCAACGGTTAAGTCCTCCTACGAACCAACGCGAAAAAGGCGGCCTTCCCGGTGCAATTTTGCGGAAGGCGGTTGGACGTTCCAGTTGCTCCGGCGGAGAATATATGGGCGCGGGCAGAAGTCTGGCGAAGCGCCGTTCTCGATCATCGGCGGGGACGGACTAAGAAGTGGGCCTGCGTCCGGTTTGCTCCGTTTTCCGAATCAGCGCGAGCATGCCGGCCGAGATAGCGAAGAGGACTCCCGAAATGATTGCCGCCGGCAAGGCGACCTCATGGTGACCGGCGAGCCAGGATTCCACCGATGCCATCAGCAGCCAGATCTGCACCACGAGAAGGACGACAATGAGGGCGAGCGCGCCGCTGAGGGCGCGGCCGGCGCGCTTCTGAAGTGGAGAGTTATATCCGGCCATGGCAGCTAGGCATCCTTTCCGAAGACGCTGACCCCGTATGCGAAGATTT
>JADYZL010000394.1 GCA_020853155.1 Bryobacterales bacterium | reverse complement strand
CGTCGAGAATCTCGCGCAGTTCCTGCTGGCTGTACCGGTCTTCCGGGTTATCCTCCCAGACGGCAATCTCCCGCGCGATGACATCCTCGCCCGTATCGATTTGCTCATCCAACGAAACGGACCGGTCCGACTTCCGCTTGCGAAGCTTCATGAGGCTCTCATTCACGGCAATCCGGACGATCCAGGTATAGAACTTCGAGTTCCCCTGAAACGCATCCAAATGCTCGTAAGCCTTCAGGAAGGTCTCCTGCAGGATGTCTTCGGCGTCTTCCTGGTTGTTCGTGATGTGGCGGGCGAGGCGGAAAATCTTGCCCTCATACTTTTCGACGAGTTTCGAAAACGCCGCGACATCCCCCGAACGCGCCTGCAGAACCAGCGGGGTCTCATTGAAGACGGGTTCGGGTGTGGGGATAGGGGTGCCCATGTCTGGCTATTGGGAATCGCACTGCGGAGGAGCCGCCTATTGCCAATGAAATCGCCGGAAATCCGGCCCGTTCGCGCCACCGCCGAAGCCGGGCGCGCCTGGGACCGTGTGATACCCTGAAGGCTTATATTTGCCCTATGAGCCAGCTTACCATCACGCTGCCCGACGGAAGCAACAAACAGGTTGCCGCCGGCACGAGCGCGTTAGACATTGCGCGATCGATCAGCGAGCGGCTTGCGGAACAGGCCCTGGTAGCCAAAGTGAACGGCAAGCTGGTCGACCTGGACGCCCCTCTCGAAAGCGACGCAACGCTTCAGATTCTGACGCCCAACGACGAGGAGGCGCTCGAGACCTACCGGCATTCCACCGCGCACTTGCTGGCGGCGGCGGTGCTGGAGTTGTACCCGGAGACCAAGCTCGGCATCGGCCCGCCGATCGAGAACGGGTTCTACTACGATTTTGACCGCCCCACGCCCTTCACGCCCGACGATCTTGAAAAGATCGAAGCGAAGATGGCGGAGATCCAGGCGCGCAGCGTCCCCTTCGAACGGAAGTGGATTCCGAAAACGGAAGCCCTCTCCCGCTACCACGAGCAGGGCGACTGGATGAAATGCGAGTTGGTGGAGGATCGCGGGGGCGACACGGTTTCCGAGTATACGCTCGGCCCGGTGTTCTCCGATTTCTGCCGCGGTCCGCACGTGCGCAATACCTCGCAGATCAAGGCGTTCAAGCTGCTTTCGATCGCCGGCGCCTACTGGAAGGGCAATGAGAAGAACAAGATGCTGCAGCGCATCTACGGCACGGCGTTCTTCAAGCCCAAGGATCTGAAAGCCTACCTGGAGCGCCTGGAAGAGGCCAAGCGGCGGGACCACCGGAAGATCGGCAAGGAACTGGACCTTTTCAGCATCCAGGAAGCCGCCGGGCCGGGATTGATATTCTTCCACCCCAAGGGCGCCACCGTGCGAATGCTGCTCGAAAACTGGATGCGGGAGCAGTATCTGGACCGGGGCTACAGCCTGGTTTATACCCCGCACGTCGCGCGCGCGGGGCTCTGGGAGACTTCCGGGCATTCCGGCTATTACAGCGAGAACATGTTCAAGCGGATGGAGCTGGACGACGCCGAATACCAGCTCAAGCCGATGAACTGCCCGTTCCACATCCTGATTTACAAGGACCGCCAGCATAGTTACCGGGAACTCCCCGTCCGGCTGGGCGAACTCGGCACGGTTTACCGTTATGAGCGCTCCGGCACCATGCACGGCCTCTTGCGCGTGCGCGGCTTCACCCAGGACGATGCCCACATCTTCTGCACGCCCCAGCAGGCGGAAGACGAAGTGGTGAACTGTTTACAGTTCGCCGTCGATACCCTGAACACGTTTGGTTTCACCGAGTATCAGGCGGAACTCTCCACCTGGGATGGGGGCAAGAGCGGGAAGTATGACGGCTCCGCCGAACAGTGGAGCCACGCCGAATCCGCCTTGCGGAATGCCGTGGAGCGGATTGGCCTGAAGGCGAAGATCGTCGAGGACGAAGCGGCTTTCTACGGGCCGAAGATCGACGTGAAACTCGTGGACGCGATTGGCCGCTTGTGGCAGCTTTCCACGGTGCAGTTCGATTTCACGCTACCGCGGCGCTTCGAACTCGAATTTATCGGCGAAGACGGCAAGGCGCACCAGCCGATCATGGTGCATCGCGCGTTGTTCGGCTCCGTCGAGCGCTTCTTCGGTATTCTCGTCGAGCACTACGCAGGGGCCTTCCCCCTGTGGCTGGCGCCGGTGCAAGTGGCCATTCTGCCGATCACGGACCGTCAGCTTGAATACGCGGCCGGCCTCGCCTCGCAACTCAAGAAGAAGGGAATCCGCGTGTGGGTGGACGACCGCAGCGAGAAGGTGAACTTCAAGATCCGGGAAGCCCAATTGCAGAAGATCCCCTACATGCTGGTGGTGGGCGATCGCGAGGAATCCTCGGAGAATGTCGCGGTGCGCCATCGCAAGCGCGGCGACCTTGGCGTGAAGAGCTTCGAGGAGTTTATCTCGATGATCGCGCCGCTAATCGCCTCGCGCGACGTCAACGACTAGAGCCGTGCACCTTTGGATTCACGCCGCACTGCCCGCCGTCCTTCTGGCGGGCAGTGTTGTCTACGTGCTGCTTTCGCTGCTCGCGGTGTTCCGCTACCGCCGGCAGCGGGTTCCCGTTCCGTCCGCCGCCCCGAACGGCACCCCCATCAGCGTGCTCAAGCCCCTCCACGGCATCGATGAAGGGCTCGAAGAAAACCTGCGCGGTTTTTTTGCCCAACCGTACCGGCATGCCGATGGCGCCCCTGCATTCGAACTTCTCTTTGCGACGCGGGATGCGGAAGACCCGGCCATTGCCGTTGTCGAAGCACTTCGCCGGGAATTTCCCGAGGTGCCGGTCTCGCGGCTGGTAACCGGAGAGCCCCCCTACCCGAATGCAAAAGTGTACTCGCTCGCGCTGATGGTGGATGCGGCCCGGCACGATCTGCTCGTGATGGCCGATAGCGACGTGCGGGTGGACGCTGGGTTCCTTGAAACGCTCAGTGCAGAATTCAGCGACCCCGCCCTTGGCCTCGCCACATGCCCATACCGCGCGGTGGCGGGCACGAGCGTGTGGAGCTTTCTCGAAGCGCTGCACATGAACACGGAGTTTCTGGGCGGCGTGCTCACAGCGCGGATGCTCGAAGGCGTTCGTTTCGCCCTGGGGCCCACCATCGCCATCCGCCGCGGCGTGCTCGGGGAGATCGGCGGCTTCGCGGAGCTGCGGGAGTATCTGGCCGAAGATTTCGTGATGGGGCAACGCGCGGCCGCCCACGGGTATCGTGTGATTCTCTCGCGCTATGTGATAGAGCACCGCATCGGCAGCCAGGACTTGGCGCATAGCCTCGCGCACCGGCTGCGCTGGGCGCGCTCCACGCGGCGCTCCCGGCCCGCCGGATATTTCGGGGAACTCTTCCTGCGCCCGCTTGGGCTGGCGGTCCTGTTGACCGCCGCGGCCCCCGCCGCCTGGCCCGTTCTGCCCGCAACGCTCCTGCTGCGCTATCTCCAGGCGGATGCCATGCGCCGCACGGTACAGGCTCGCTTCGGCTGGAAGCACTGGCTGCTGCTGCCCGCACAGGATATGCTCAGCTTCGCCATCTGGCTCGCGGGCTTCTTCGGCAGCACCATCCTCTGGCGCGGCCACCGCTACCGGCTCGAAGCGGACGGGCGATTCACCCGCATTCCGTAGCACACGCGGCGGCGGTATCGTGCGCGTTGGCGCTACGATGGAAACCTATGCCCGCAAGTCTCTCGAAAGCCGTCTTCCCTTGTGCCGGGCTCGGCACCCGCTTCCTGCCCGCCACCAAAGCGCAGCCCAAAGAGATGCTCACTCTGGTGGATAAGCCGCTCATCCAATATGGCGTGGAGGAAGCGCTGGGCGCGGATATCCCCGACATCATCGTGATCACCAGCCGGGGCAAGAGCTCAATTGAAGATCATTTCGATTTCAGCCCGGAGCTCGAAGCGGCGCTCGAGGAGAAGGGCAACGTGGATCGCCTCGCCGAAGTAAAGGCGATCAGCGATCTGATCAATATCTGCTTCGTCCGTCAGAAGCGAGCGCTTGGCCTGGGCCACGCCGTGAATTGCGCCCGCGACGTGGTGGGTAACGAGCCGTTTGCCGTGGTGCTTCCCGATGACATCATCATGTCGCAAGTGCCCGTGCTCAAGCAGATGAAAGACGTTCATCAGGCTTTGGGCGCCTCCGTGCTGGCGCTGATGGAAGTGCCGCGGGAGCGCATCGGCGCATACGGCGTGGTGGAGGCCGAACCCCACCCTTACGCGGGCGCCGAAGGCCGCCTCTACAAGCTGCGCGGCATGGTGGAAAAGCCGAAGCCGGAGGATGCGCCGAGCAACCTCGCGATCATCGGGCGGTATATTCTGCTGCCCGAGATTTTCGGTTACCTCGACAAAACTAAGACCGGCGCGGGCGGTGAATTGCAGCTTACCGATGGATTGCGCAACATGCTGGCCGACATGCCCATGTACGGCTATGTCTTCGAGGGCACCCGCTACGATGCGGGCGATAAGTTCGGCTACCTCGAAGCCACCGTCGATTATGCCCTGGCGCATCCGGAACTGGGCGGCCGCTTCCGCGAATTGCTGCGGAGCCGCGACTTTTGATCTTCGATGGATGAGGTGCAGAGCAATTTTCTGGCAAGCTGCCCGCAAACGCCCCCAACCCACGGTTTCTATGGCAGGATTTAAGCATGCCTTTTCCGATCGACGTACGAACGCTGAGCCAGATGATCGATGTATTTACGGCCTGTCCACTCGATGGCCGGATGCGTCCGGAGTTGCACGAAACCCTGGCCCGGCAGCTCGGCGAGCTTACGCTCGACGACGTCACGCTCTACCCCGCCAGCCTGACGCAGGACCCCGCGCTTGCCACCCGCTACTACCTGGCGGCGGACCTCGATTGGAGCGACGCCAAACAGCGCTTCGATAGCGGCGTGATGCTGGTATTTTGCGGAGGAAGCGATCGCTCCGCACCCGCGTTTCCCGCCATGGAGCGCGCCGTATCGAGCGATATCGAGGCGAGCCCGTGGACGGTCCACGTCATCCCGTTCCGCCCTACGGATTACGCCAACCTGGCGTATTTTGTGCGCGAAATCGCGCCGGAGTTTCTGCCCCGTCCGCAAGGGAGCCAGCCCGCCATCGCCTGCGGCAACCGCCATCCGGAAATCAGCCTGCCCGCCGCCTTCGCCGCGTTCGAGACGATCCTCGCCCGCACCGGCCGCAACGTCGCTTCCACCGTGCAGCTCTCGGCCACGCGCGAGATGACCACCGATGACGTCATTGCCGCCCGGGAGGGTGAAGACCCAACCGCGATCGGCCACACCCGCGTCTCGATTAAGCATCTGTTCCACACCGGGCTCTGGGCCGCCGTGCGCAGCGGCTTCCGCGCGGGCTACAACGCCGAGGCGGACCACTTCATCATCTCCGGCCACACGGAAGCCGAGATCGACGCCGCTCTCAAACGTAGCGATACCGCCATCGCCGACGCCGCCGGTTACACCAAGTTCACCACCGATACCTCGCGCATGTTCGACCTTCGCGCGGACCTCCGGCACCCGCAGCCGTATAGCGATCTCGAAGTGGAGCAACGCTTCCAGAAACTGTTCTCCCCGGCGGACGGGCAATGGATTCTGGAACAGTTCGAATCACCCTTCGTCGTGGAAGAGCAAACATATTCGTTTTCGCCTTCCGCGATTCGCCGCCATGCCGTGAAGTTCGGCCCGAGCATTCAATTGAACGAGCGGCTCTACGACAAGATCCGCGCGGCCAAGGAAGCGGCGGGGTTTGCGCCCGATTTCGATTTCGAGCCCTCCGTGGATGAGGCAGACACGCTCACCACCACCCAGGAATTGATCTTCTACATGCACTGGCTCAAAGCCAACGGCCGCCCGGCCACGTTGGTGCCGCCGAACCTGGGCTTTAAGAAACGGCAGGCGTATCCCGAATCCGTGGAGCCTTCCGAAGCCAGCCCCGTCGGGCTGCGGCAATACGTCGAGCACAAGATGTGGCCGGAATTGCTGCCAAGGGTGGAGAACGAGTTCGCCGGCGACCCCATCGCCGAACTCGGCGCGCGCGTGAAGGAACTCGCCGCCGTGGCCCGCTATTTCGACGGTACGCTCAGCATCCATTCGGGCAGCGGCAAGCAGCGGCGCGTATTGCAGACCATTGGCAAGGAGACGCAAGGGCGGTTGAACTACAAGATCTCCGGCGAGCTTCAATTACAGCTCTTCGATGTGTTGAGCGAGCAGGCCGAAGGCACTTACTGGCGGCAGCTTTATGAGCGGCTGGCGGCGCGCACGGAGGGCTTCGCCGCGCGCGATTGCTACGGGGAAGAAAGCGAACTCGCCGCGAAGTATCGCGCGGAGGGGAAGGACTACTACCTCGGCGATGCCAAGCGCGGCCGCGTGGATGGCAACCTTTTCCATGTGTTCTGGATCGGCAATACGAACGGCAGCCGCGACATCCACTCCCCGGACCGGGATCACCGCTTCTTCAAGGAGAAGTTTGACGAACTGCCCGACGCCATGCTGAGCGAAGTGCGGCACCGTAACCGCGAATACCTCGAATGGCTCGCCGATTGCCTTTGGGGAGATGCCGATTGATGCAGCGGAAAGAAGAACTGGATCGCCGCAAGGCCGGCGCCGATGCGGGCGGCGGAGAGGCGCGCATTCGCAAGCAGCACGAATCCGGCAAGCTCTCCGCCCGCGAGCGAATTGACCTGCTGCTTGACTCCGGCACGTTCACGGAAACCGGCAAGTTGGTGCGCCACCAATGCCACGATTTCGGCATGGCGAAGCACGTGTTCGACGGCGATGGCGTCGTCACTGGTTACGGCGAGGTGGAGGGGCGCACTGTCTATGTGTTCGCCCAGGATTTCACCGTCTTCGGCGGCAGCCTTTCCGCCGCGAACGCCGCCAAGATTACCCGGCTGATGGATATGGCGCTCAAGAACGGCGCGCCCATCGTCGGCTTGAACGATTCCGGCGGCGCGCGCATCCAGGAAGGCGTGCTCTCCCTCGGCGGCTATGCCGATATCTTCCTGCGCAATACCCTGGCAAGCGGGGTAGTGCCGCAGATCTCCGCGATCATGGGCCCCTGCGCCGGTGGCGCGGTCTACTCGCCCGCCATCACGGACTTCGTCTTCATGGTGGCCGATTCGAGCTACATGTTCGTCACCGGTCCGGACGTTATCAAGACCGTCACCCACGAGGATGTCACCAAGGAAGCGCTCGGCGGCTCCATGACGCATAACAGCGTGAGCGGCGTGGGGCATTTCGTCTCTCCCAACGACGAAGCCTGCCTCGAAGACATTCGCGCACTTCTCAGCTACCTTCCCTCGAATAACCAGGACGAGGCCCCGCGCCGCGCGTCGAGCGACCCGGCGGAGCGCGAAGCGCCCGAACTCGACACGATTGTGCCCGCCGAATCGAACCAGCCTTACGACATCAAGCGGGTCATCCAGGCCGTGGCGGACAATGGCGAGTTCTTCGAAGTGCAGGCGCATTTCGCCGGGAATATCGTCATCGGGTTCGCTCGCATGGAAGGGCGCAGCGTGGGCATCGTCGCCAACCAGCCGAGCGTGCTGGCCGGATGCCTCGACATCAACTCCTCCGTGAAGGCGGCCCGCTTCGTCCGCTTCTGCGATGCGTTTCAGATTCCGATCGTCACCTTCGTGGATGTGCCCGGCTTCCTCCCCGGCACTGATCAGGAGTTTGGCGGCATCATCCGGCATGGCGCGAAGCTGCTCTACGCTTACGCGGAAGCGGTGGTGCCGAAGATCACCGTCATCACGCGCAAGGCGTATGGCGGAGCTTATTGCGTGATGGGGTCGAAGCAGGTGCGCACGGACGTGAACCTCGCCTGGCCCACCGCGGAACTGGCCGTGATGGGGCCGGAAGGCGCGGTGAACGTCATCTACAAGCGCGAGATCGGGCAGGCCGAAGATCCCGAGTCCGCCCGCGCGCAGAAGATCGCCGAGTTCCGCGAGCGCTTCGCGAACCCCTTCGTCGCCGCCGAGCACGGCTTCATCGACGATGTGATTGAACCCCGCCGCACACGCATCGAACTCATCCGCGCCCTGCGCATGCTCGAGAACAAGGTGGACGATTCCCCGCGCAAACGCCACGGCAACATCCCGCTCTGAAGCGGCGCGACAGAAGCGTCGCGACACTCTCCCTCCGAAGCCGCCGCCGGTAGAATGGAAGCATCGGATGAAACGTGGTTGGCTGCTTTGCGCGCTGGTGGCTCTGGCTGGAGGCGCGGCGTATCTGCTCTATCTGGCGGACCAGGTTCGCCGCCAGTCTCAGGTGGACGACGCCCGGCCGGCGGATGTCATCGTCGTGCTAGGCGCTGCCGAATATCGCGGCAAGCCTTCGCCCGTGCTGGAGGCGCGCCTCAGCCACGCCCTCGCCCTTTACCGGGAGCGCTATGCGCCGTTCGTGCTCACTACCGGCGGTGCGGGCGGGGACCCCCGCTTCACGGAAAGCGAAGTGGGCCGCAATTTCCTGCTCAGCCGGGGCGTTCCCCCGGAAGCCATCGTCATGGAAGACGAGGGCGATAGCACGATCCATTCCGCCGTCGCGGTGGCCGAAATCATGGACCGCATGCGGCTGAAATCCTGCATCATCGTCTCCGATAGCTACCATCTGTACCGCGTCAAGCGGATTCTTGAAGAGCGCGGCATCGCGGTCTATACCTCGCCCCGCCCGGAGCGGGAGCGCACCGCCTCCGAAGAGTGGCGCCACTATTTCCGCCAGGCTGCCGGCCATCTGCTCTGGCAGATCGGCATCGCGATCTGAGGAGATGCGCTCCTCGTGGCGGCCTCACTTCGTGAAATAGCCCGCCCTGGCGCGAACCACCGCCTTGCGATGTGCGCGCTCTGCCTCCCCCGCGAGCTTCACCTCGATCTTCCGGTAGCTCCCTGGCGCGGCATCGGCGGGCGGCTTGAAGTAGAGCGAGTAGCGCGTCCGGATACGGCCCACGATCTCCGCGAGACCCCCATCCTTGGTGAGATTCGTGAAGATATCCCCACCCGTGTCTTCGGCGAGCCGGAAGACGTTCGCGGGCGAAAAATCCAGTTCTTCGGCCAGATCGTCGTCCGCCTCGGCCCACTTCCCTTTCGGCTTCTGCACGCGCCCCACGACGATGGCGTGCAGCGAAATGTTCTCCTCGTGCAGGCTGCGCAGCACCACACGGTCCGGCATCTTGTAGTTCAGCCCCCAGTTGTCGGTGAGGATCAGAATTGCCCTCCGGCGGCGCGGATCGTAGTTGCCCGCCGCCGCGTCGTCCTTGAATCCCTGTACGGCATCCATGATGGAGGCGTTGATGGCCGTGCCCGCCGCCATGCCCGGCAGCCGCGTGAGGGAGCGCAGCGTCGTCAGCACGTCAGGGCGATTCTTCGTGAGCGGGTTCAGCAGCTTCCCCTGCTTGCTGAAGATCATCACGCCCACGCGGTCTTCGGGCGTCAACTCTTCCAGCGCCACACCCGCCGCGCGGGAAACCTCGTAGAGGTACGAAGTCATGCTCCCGCTGACGTCGAGCAGCATCAATAAATCCACGGGGTCGGATTCTTCACCGAATCCGGTGATGGCCGCCGGCACGCCGTTATCGAATAGTGCAAAGCTGGAAGCGGAGAGCCCCCGCACCACGCGATCTTTCTCCGTAACCTGCACGTCCACCCGAACGAGGCGGACATCCTGGCGAATTACGAAGCCGGAGTCCTCCGCCTCCGAAGCAGCCGCGGGCGCGGCGGGTGTACGATCGGGATGCGCGGGCGTTTGCGGAGCCTGGCCCCAGCCGCGATCGCTTTCACGGGGCGCCGAAGCCGGGGGATTGCCGGAAGCGGGCGCCGAAGCCGGAGTCTCCGATGGCGGAGGGATGCGGCGGAACTGCGCGGCCTGTAGAGTTGCCGGCGAGAGTAGAAACACGAACCCTAGAACGAACGCGATGGCAGCCAAACACTTTATCGCCGGGACCGCCGGGCACATCGACCATGGGAAAACCTCGCTCGTGCGCGCGCTCACGGGCGTGGACACTGACCAACTCAAAGAAGAAAAGGAACGGGGCATCACCATCGATCTCGGCTTTGCGTCAAGCACGTTTCCCAACGATATCACCCTCTCCTGGATAGACGTGCCCGGCCACGAACGGTTTATCGGAAACATGCTGGCCGGGGCCGCCGGGATCGATCTGGTCGTCCTGGTGGTGGCCGCCACCGAGGGGGTGATGCCCCAGACGCGGGAGCATTTCGAAATCTGCCGGATGCTCGGCGTGCGCCATGGCCTGATCGCCCTCACCAAATGCGATCTGGTGGACGCGGATGGCCTGGACCTCGCGATTGCCGACGTGCGGGCGCTGGCGCAAGGAAGCTTTCTGGCCGATGCGCCGGTGATCGCGGTCAGCAGCAGGACCGGCTCGGGCATCGAGCGCCTGCGAGATGCGCTGCAAACGCTCACCGCCCAAATGGAAAGCCGCCCCGTCTCGGGAAACTTCCGCTTACCCGTTGACCGGGCCTTCGTCATGAAAGGCTTCGGCACGGTGGTAACCGGCACCGTCTTCGACGGGCGCGCCGTTCCGGACCAATCGCTGCTGCTTCTGCCCGCGGGCAAGCCGGTTCGCATTCGAAGCATCCAGGTTCACGGCAAGCCCGCGGAAGAGGCGCGGCGGGGGCAGCGTGCCGCCCTCAACCTCACCGGCGTGGATGTAGCCGGAATCCATCGCGGTGATTCTCTCGTAACGGTGGACGATTTCCGCCTCACCAATGAGTTCGACGTCCAGTTGGAAATGTTGCCGTCCGCCCCCGAACTCCCGCCCCTGCATCCGGTCCATTTGCACATGGGAACCACCGCCTGCGTGGCCAAGCTTCGCTTCCATGACCGGGTGCGCCTCGCCGCGCCGGGCAGCCGTGTCTTCGCCCGCGTGTTCACGGAGAGCCCGTTGGTCACGCTCCCCGGCGACCATTTCATCCTGCGCCGCTTCTCCCCGCTCGAGACCATCGGCGGCGGTGTCGTTCTCGACAACCAACCGCCGCGCCTGCGCCGCAACCAGTTGGAGGGCGAGAAGCTCGCCGTGC
This sequence comes from Bryobacterales bacterium, assembly GCA_020853155.1. Classification (GTDB taxonomy): domain Bacteria; phylum Acidobacteriota; class Terriglobia; order Bryobacterales; family Bryobacteraceae; genus JACTMJ01. The sequence continues at coordinate 3,394 of JADYZL010000394.1, read as the reverse complement.
TTGCCGCGGGCGATCCCATACAGGCGCTCACGGTATTTGTGCGCGAAGCGGCGGCCGGGTGTTCTCTTGAATCGTTGATCCCGCGCATGGGATACTCCGGGCCGGAATTGCGCCGGTTAGCGGAGCATAGCGGGCTTCGCATGGGCGGACTGCAGGCGAATTGGCTGCTCGAGGCGGAACAATCCGAAGAACTGGCCGGGCGCATGCAAAGCATCCTTGCGGCATTTCATTCCCGGAACCCCATGCTGCCGGGGATGCCCAAAGAGCAAACGCGCATCGCTTTGAACGCGCCCTGGCCGGAAACCGTCTTCGATTGGTTCCTCTCCCAGGATTCGCGCTTCCACCGCGAGGGAGAGACGGTGCGGCTCAGTGTCCATCAACCCGCGCTTACAAGCGCGGAAGCGGCGGCGGCGGGAAGAATTGAAAGCCTCTTCCGTTCCGCGGGCTTGCAAGTGCCGTCCGTCGAGGAGGCTCTCCGCAACAGCGGCATCGAGCCCAAGACCGCTCACACCATCCTCCAAAACCTCATTCGTGAAGGGCGCCTCGTGAAAGTGAGCCAGGATCTCGTCTTTCACAAACAGAATCTGGCGGAAACCATCGGGCAACTGCAAACCCGCCGGGGCCAACGCTTTTCCGTAGCCGAATTCAAGGAATGGACCGGCATCTCCCGGAAATACGCCATCCCCCTCCTGGAATTTCTAGACCGGCAAAGAATCACCCGCCGCGAAGGCGATTCCCGCCTCGTCCTGTAGCCCCAAACCGCCTGCCTGCGCGGCGTCAACATAAGGTGCCCGCACGTTCCCCTTGAGTGGCGCGGGAAGCCTTGCGCCGCGCCAGCGTCGCCCCATTCCGCACCCAATTCGCATCGCGGTATGGCGCCAACTCCATGGCCATTCGATCGTTGCACCGCTGCGTTCTTCCAATTCCAGCGTATCGATGGGTACAGGATGCGACGGCCGGTGCAAAGGACCGTTTTGCCATCGGTGATGCCGGGCTTGAATGGATGAGTTGGCCGCCAACGCTTCCTGCCCCGGTTAGTTCGTCCGCCGGTTGGTTGGAGGCGGGCGTCACTCTCCAGGCATCTCTGCCTTTTCACTGCGACAGCGCAGCCAGTGCCACAGCGTGCCTGTCTCCGCTTTCTTCACCGGCACACGGCTTCCGCCCGTGGGCAGGAGGCTCACCAGGGCCCCTACCACGAAGAGGACGATGTTGCCGATGGCCCCGATCGTCAATTCGTCGTAGGGGAAATGGAGCGGAATCGCGTCCACCATCGGATTCACGCCTTTTGTGAGCACCGCCCAAACAGTGAATAACGTGCTCGCCACGATACCCGCATAGACCCCGGCACGGGTAGCCCGCGCCATCAGGAAAGCCAGCAGGAACAGGCCGGCGAGGCCGCCGGAGGCGATCGCCGATACCGCGAACCACATCGAGAGCACGCTTCCCTTGGTCTGCACAAGAAGGATCGCCGTCGCCACGTTGAGCAACCCGACGATCACGACAATTGCTTTTGCCGCGCGCAACCGTTCCTGGTCCGAAGAGCGGGGGCGAAGGCTCTGATAGAAATCCGCGGTCGCCACGGAAGCCAGGCTGTTCAGATCGCTCGCGAGCATCGTCATTGCCGCGCCGGTGAGCGCGGCCAGAAGCAGGCCCAGCATGCCCGGGGGCAGGTGAATGCTCAGGAAGTAGGGAAACATCTGGTCCGCCTTGGTAATGGCGCCAGGAATGGCTTCACCGGTGAGTTGAAAGAATGCCCAGACGGAAGTTCCGATGAGCATGAAAAATGCCCAGACCGGAACACAGAGAAATGCGCCCAGATAGATCCCGCGCCGGGCGGCGGTATCGGATTTCGCGAGCAGGTAGCGTTGCACCATTGTCTGATCGGCAACGTAACGCTGGCCGTACCAGAACAGCCCATAGAGAATGGCGACCGGGATAGTGGGTTTCGTCCAATCCCAGGAAAGTTCGCCGAGGCTGAACTTGGCATTCCGGGAGGCTAGCGAGAAGACTTCCGAGGGGCCGCCAGGCGGAAGGAAGAGGAGGTAGCCCAGTGCCACCGCGATGCCAAGCCACATGACGAAACCCTGCACGACATCCGTCCAGATCACGGCTTCAATTCCTCCAAGGACGGTGTACGCCACCATGACAACCGCCACAACAAGGATCACGACCGTGATGTCCCAGCCGGTGATGCTCGTGATCGTCAGAGCCATCAGATAAAGCACAAACCCCATTTTCGAGAAGTGCGCGAGTGAGAATGCGGCGGATGCGTAGAGGCGGGCCGGACGGCCGAATCGATTCTCAAAATACTCGTACGCGCTGACGCCGACCTCTTCCCGATAAAAGGGGATGACGACTTTGGCCACGATGGGGAGCGTGACGAGGAGCATAAAACCGGGGACCAGGAGCGACCAATTGCCCGCATACGAGGATCCGGGATAAGCCACGAACGTGACGCTGCTCACCATCGTCGCCAGCATGGACATGCCCATGGCCCAACCGGGGATGGTGCGTTTCGCGACGAAGAAGGTTTCCGTCGAGGTCTGGCGGCGGGAGAATCGCGCGCCGAGCGCGGCGATCCCGACAAGATATACGGCGACGACAATGAGATCGAGTGATCGATTCATGCGGATGCCTTCCCGAACAGTTCTTTCACGGCCGAGTTATCCATGCCGCCAAGACCCAGTTCCACCGCCTTGCTAAGCAGCCTTTCATGCACCTCGGACAAGGGCAGGTACGCACCCAAATCGCTGCCCGTCGACAGAATAATCCGGACATCCTTGAGGTGCTGCGCGAGACGCGCATCAGGGGTGTAATCCCGCATGAGCATTTTCGTTCCCTTCACATCCATGGCACGGGAATAGGCCGGGCTTGCCTTCAGAATCTCAAGCGCCAGCGCAGGATCGATTCCATTTCGTTCCGCGAACGTCAGGGATTCCGCCAGCACGGCGCGATGCAGGCCAATCGCTATATTTAGCGCGAGTTTCATCCGCGTAGCCGTTCCGGCTGGGCCGGTGTGAAACACTCGCGGGCTGATCGCGTCCAGTAGCCCCCTGGCCGATTCCACCGCAGCGGGCTCACCGCCGCAGATCACGATGGCATCGCCCGAGGCCGCTTGCCGGCTGGACCCTCCAATCTCACAATCGAGATAGGAGACGCCGCGCACGGCAAATAACCGGGCGTGACGGGCCACATCGTCCGGATTTCCCGTGGTTGTATCCAGGATGATTTTGCCGGGCTCCAGCAGCGGTTCGAGGGCGGCAAAGGTATCCTCCACCTGGGAAGGCCCGGGCAGGGACCAGATCATCGTGCCGCAGCGGGGGGCAACGTCCTCGGCGCGATCTAAGACCGTTCCGCCAAGAGCGCGTAACCGTTCCCTGGCCGGCGGGTCCGG
>JADYZL010000393.1 GCA_020853155.1 Bryobacterales bacterium | reverse complement strand
GGTTCTGCTGGTTGTGAGATTCCACTCAATTTTCCTGGGGAAGAAGCGCATCCGGCAAGTACGAAAACGCCTGCGCATTCCGGCGCCGCACCTGGGGAAATTGTGCGAGCGATCAACCCTCTCTCAGTGTCTCCCATTGAGGATGGGTTTCGAGTTCCGCCACATAAACTTGTGTGATGCCGTCGCGGTCGCTGGCAAAGGCGATCCTCGTCTCGTCCGGGGAATACGAGGGGTGTGGATGGCTCCATTGAGGCCCATAGACGGTGTCGTTGGCCACTTCCATCCAACTGAGCGCCGCCCTGTCCGCGCCGCCGCTTTCCGCCGCCGCCTTGCGCCGCGCCTCGGCAAAATCTTCCGCAAGCGCATACCGGGATCGCTGCCATTGGCTGCCCTGGTTAGTCGCGAGGGATTCGCACAGCAGCACCCGCTCGCCGGTGCTCACGTTCACCTCATGGATGCCTTCGTCCGGATGATTGGTGTCACACAGGATCCGGGTTCCGGCCCGGTTCGGCGTGATGTGCCAGGCATTGAAGCGCGCGATGGTTTCCATTTCCCGCGGCGCATCCCAGCGCATCCGGCAGAGCTGCCCCGGCCAGATGGTGAAGACCAGGTCACCCGTATCGCCGAGAAACGTCTCATGCACCACGAAAGTATCGTTGCCGTGCTCATACAGGCACTCCATGTACGAGCCATCCCGGCGCACGCGAAACATGCGGGGGGCGGGGTCCGCGGCGAACTCCAGCCATTCCGGATCGAGCGGATAAAACTGGGGATGGATGATGGTGCGCGGGAACGGAATCACTCGCCAATCTTCTCCGTTCGCGCGTCCCACAGCAAGGCCGTTCTGGCCCTGATGCTTCACAGCGCACGTGATCCACTCACCTTTCCGGTCCGGAGACGCCTCTCCGAACTGCGCGCCATCGAGGCCGAAAATCTTCCACTCCCGCAAATCGAGAAGCGAGAGACCCCACACCTCACCGCCGCGAACGAAGAATACCGTCTCGCCGTCGGGGTGAATCGAAGCCGAAAACGGGTGAATCGACGGGCCGTCCGTGAGCTGGCGAATCTCTCCCACAGGCAGATTCGCGGCGAAGAGTTGGGCGCTTCCCGTCCGGTAGCTCGTAAAGAGAAGTTGGCGATTCCCCGCGGTAAACGAACTTTGCAGGAAGTATGTGGGATGGCTGATGGCCGGGGCGCTCGTGTACCGATGGATCCGCACTCCCGTGCGGGCGTCGCGGAAACTCTCGCGCTCCGTTGCGCTCCAATGGCCCTTTCCGGTGGCTGAATCCTGGCGCATCCTTGCAGTCTATCGGATCGGCGGCCATCCGGCGGACGGAAACTTCCATCGGGAGTAGATACCGGTGAGAGAGAATGCATTCCGGGCTGCGCAGCCGCTTCCACGCTCTCCGGCAACAATGGATGCCCATAGTACGCATCGTCCGCGGAAATCGGCCTTCCCGGCAGATTTTATGATATTCAGTAACCAGATACACTTGTTACGCTGCCTCTCATGGAATGGCAGGACTCTCGTTCGAAAGGTTGGGAAGCAATGAGACCGGTCTCCTCCTTCCGTCGGATTCATCCCTATATGCCCGCGTTCCTCCGCTACGCTGTATTCGCGGTAACGCTCTATGCCCTGCTGGCCCTCACCTCATGCTCCGGAAGCACATCCGCTCAAGTTGTGAGGGGTATCATGGGCCAAAAGTTGAGTGTGGAAGGGATTTCCTATACGGTGCTCGCCGCGGATTGGGCGGAAGCACTCGGCGAAGGAGCGACGGCGCGCATCCCCACGCACCGATTTTTGCTCATCCGCATCGCCGCCACGAACGAAGGCGGCGGGCCTGCCGAGATGGGCGGCTTCAAGTTAATCGCGTCGAACGGTACGGAGTATGGCGAGGTGGCCAATGGCGCGGACGTCAATGATTGGCTCGGCATGGCGAGGGAGTTGGAGGCGAAGGGCACGAAGCAGGGAGTGGTACTCTTTGATGCACCCAAAGCCGTCTATGAATTGCAGGTGGCGGATGCCTTCTATGACGGAGAAAGCGGCAGTGCGGCACTCATCCAGATTCCCGTTCGCCCCGAAGGTGCGCAGCCCACGGTTTCCGGCGCGCTCCCATAGCCATTTGGAAGATGGGTTCGCGCAAACGCGCTCCCTGCCCCACTTCTGGATGCGGGCTCTCGTCTGCCTGCTGATGGTGGCACTGCTATTCCAAACACGGGCATTCGCGCAAGAGAACGTGAGCCACGCCGCCACGGGGGACCTGCGTGTCGCCTATACCTCGGTCAGCCGCTACGACGGCGGCGCGCCCATGCCGCAGCCCATCACTTTTCTCCCTGGAGACCAGGTCGTGTTCCGCGCGAAGGTCTCGGGCTTCCGCACTGCTGAGATCGGTTACCAGGAGTTCCGTGTGAAGCTTTCCTACGAAGTGAGCGCCATCGACTTCCGGGGGCTCGTGATCGGTAAGTTGAAGAAGGGTGAACTCGACGAGCCCGTCCATAAAGAGGATAAGGAATGGCTGCCCACATTGGAATACAAGTTTTTGATCCCCGCGATGGCGGAGTATGGTTCCGCGCGGCTCCGCATGAAGATCCGCGATGAAGTAAGCCAGAAAGAAACGGTGTTTGAAGAGAACATCCTGGTCAATGGAAAGCGGCTGCCCGCGCTGAATTCCGTGAGTGTCATCGATTTCGGCTTCTACCGGCGGCAGGAAGACCGGTCTCCGCTGCCCGCGGGTGTCTATCGCGCGGGCGATACGCTGTGGGCGAAATTTGATCTCGCCGGATTTCGCATCGAAGATCAGAACCACTTTCACGCCGAATGCGACGTGCAGGTGCGGGACGCAGAAGGCAAAATCCTCTTTGAACAGCCGGCCGCAATATCAAGGGATGCACGGCCGGAATATCCTGAACGCTATCTGCCGGGGACGTTCAGCCTGGAGATTCGTCCCGGAACATCCAAGGGAAAGTATGCGATCGTTGTGATCGCGCATGACCGGCTCTCCGAACAATCGAGCGAAAGCGCCTTCCCCTTCACGATCGATTAGGCTCCATCCCGGCGCACCCCGTTCATTCCTGCGTGCAGGCACAAGGCCGGAAAGAAAAAAGGCCAGCTCGCTACCCTGAGAGTACCGAGCTGGCGATGACTTGGCTTGTGTGAAATTGGAGGTGATGGAACTGCTTACTTCGCCTTCTTGGCGGCGGCCTTCTTGGCCGGCGCTTTCTTGGCGGGAGCCGCCTTCTTCGCCGGAGCAGCCTTCTTTGCTGGCGCGGCTTTCTTCACTGCGGCCTTCTTGGCCGGAGCAGCTTTCTTGGCGGGAGCCGCCTTCTTCGCCGGAGCAGCCTTCTTGGCAGGCGCGGCCTTCTTTACCGCGGCCTTCTTGGCGGGTGCAGCCTTCTTCGCCGCGGCCTTTTTCGCGGGCGCGGCCTTCTTCGCTACCGGAGCCGGAGCAGCCTGTGCAGCCGCGGGCGCCGGAGCATCATTCGATTTCTTAGTTGCCATTACGATTCTCCCAATCAACAGATTTCGCCATCCTGCGACGGCAGTGTGTTTCCTACATTTTTCGTCAAATTTGTTTTTTGCGCAAT
>JADYZL010000392.1 GCA_020853155.1 Bryobacterales bacterium | reverse complement strand
GTTCGTCGGCCCGGCCTCCGGGACCTTCCTTTGGGCCTTCATCCAGTTGCCAGGAGATCCGCATTTCATACAGGTCGGCTCCCGCCGCCGTGTCGTCCACCCGGATCCAGGCTTGGAAGCCATTTCGCCCCGAAGGATTTTCCACAAGCAGCACACGTCCACGGCCTCGGACGGAATCCAGATGAAACTCGCCCAATGGCGATTCCGGCAGAGCCTCGCTGCAAACGCTTCCCTCATCCGCGGGATTCGCGCCATGCACAGCGCGCAGGGTGAGAGCGTCTCCCCGAACCATGACGTCCGCGGAATCGTCGACACGCACTCTCAAAACGCAAACCCCGCCCCCGCTCCCGGCGGCGATGCCGGCATCGATGGGGATGGACTGTGTCTCTCCGAAGACGGCAAAGGCGAGCGTCGCCGTCGCGATCCATACGCGCAATGGAAGCCTCAGCCGAGCCGTAAGAGTGCGCCGAGACCGGGCGGTCGCACCCCCCGCAATCGGCGCACCCCGCATCGCGAACCCTGCAATACCGCTGCGAACCGCCGCCACACTTGAATTTTGTCACAGTCCCGCCAATCCGATCTCGTTTGAGGATGGGCATGGCCTTCACGCTACACTGGTTGCTTCGCGCGAATCCGCCATGTCCGTTCCGTCCACGCACTTTCCGTCGCAATCCCTGGGAGAAATCCTGCTTGGCTGGTTCCGCCGGATGGCGCGCCGCCTGCCCTGGCGCGAGACGAAAGACCCTTACGCCATCTGGGTTAGCGAGATCATGCTTCAGCAGACGAGGGTGGAGGCGGTGATTCCCTACTTTGAGCGATTCCTGCAGCGGTTCCCCACGCCTGCCGCGCTGGCCACCGCCCCGGAGGAGGAGGTGCTTACCGTTTGGAGCGGTCTGGGCTATTACAGCCGCGCCCGGAATTTGCAGCGAGCGGCGCGGATGGTAGTAGAGCGCGGCGGCTTCCCGCAAACCTACGAAGAAATCCTCGCACTTCCCGGTGTGGGGGAGTACACCGCAGCCGCCGTCGCCAGCATCGCTTTCGGCCTGCCGTATGCCGTGCTTGACGGCAACGTGATGCGGGTAATGTCCCGAATCACCTGCGATTTCGGGGATATCGGCTCCCTGGCCACCCGGAACCGGCTTCGCGATGCCGCTCAGCGGTGTCTGCCGCCGGGGGAGGCGGGAAGCACAAACCAGGCTCTGATGGAACTGGGCGCTACCCTCTGCCTGCCGCGCAATCCACGCTGTTTGCTCTGCCCGGTTGCCGCGCAGTGCCGCGCCCGCGCCGAGGGAGTGCAGGACGAACTCCCCACAAAGCTTCGCCGCACCGATACCGTAGCCGTCGAAACCACGCTGCTGCAGATCGAACGGGACCGACAGATCCTGCTGAGACAGAGACCCTCGGGCGGCCGCATGGCCGGTTTCTGGGAAATACCCGAAGCTGCCGAACTCCCGCAAGCCGAGCCGATCGAAGAGGTCCATCGCTTTCGCCACTCGATCATGAATCGCGCCTACCGATGCACGGTGCTCCACGCGGTGAATCCGGAACCGATGGACCCCGCGCCGGCAGGCTATTCCTGGGTAGATCGCTCCCGTCTCCCGGACCTGCCCCTCAGCACGATGACGCGAAAGGCATTGCGTCTCAAGTAGCCGCAGTCCGGGAAATCCTCCGCCCCGCCCGCGACGCTCCGGCGCGGTCCTCCACGCTTTCCCTTCTCCGGCGCTGCATTTTTCGTGAGAATTTTCCTTCCCGCCGGGCACTACATTCCCAGGAGAGTAATGCGGTGCGAAGTCGATGGAAAAGCGGCGGCATTCCCGGGGATGCCGCCAGTCTGCGGCGGATGCTGGTTCTGGCGATATCCCTCTCGGTCCTAGCCTCGGCGTGCCACGGCCAGATGCCCGGCCCTCCCACCTTTTCCACGGATTCCGTAGTCCACGGAGCCACGTTCCAAAAGGGCGCATTCGCCCCGAACACGTTCATCTCGATCTTCGGCGAGAACCTGGCGTGGAGCACCCAATCCGTGAGCGCCGCGAACCTGCTGGCGAACTCCCTGCCGACTTCCCTGGGCGGTGTGCAGGTGCTCATCGGGCCGACCCTCGGCTTCCTGGTCTACGTCTCCCCCACCCAGATCAATGTGCTGATCGATAACCGGCTTACGCCCGGCGCGTACACGCTGCGCGTCCTGCGCGACAGTCTGGCCGGGCCGCACGCGGCGCAGATCACGATCGCCGCCACCGCGCCCGGGCTTTTCGCGATTGCGGATGGAATCCCGGTGGTTACGCGGCCCGACGGGAGTCTTGTGACGCCGGAATCCCCCGCTCGGCCGGGGCAGATCGTCACGCTATGGGCGACCGGTCTCGGTCCGGTGCTGCCGCCGCTGAAGCCTGGTGAACTGCCGCGAGGGGCCGCTCCGCTCGATCAGAAGGTTCCCTTTGAAGTGAGGGTGAACGGCGTCCCGATCCCGGGCGGGCATATCCTCTACGCAGGCGTGGCGCCGGGGTTCGCGGGCCTCTATCAGATCAACATTCTGCTGCCCGAGGGAACGCCTCCGGACCCAACCATCCGCGTCGGGTATCCGGATGCGCTGAGCCCTGCCGGCCAGACAATCTCCGTCGCCCCGTGAAGCGTCGGCGAGAGCCTTTCCCCACTGCTTTAAGCGGTCTTGGGGATGGCGGGCAAGCTGGCCGCCGCCACCGCTTGGCCATGGCGTTTCTCCGCTTCGCTTGGAGTATGCACTTTCACTTTTTCGGCTAGTTCCGGGAACTCATCGGCCAGCACCTCCTGCGCTACTTCAAGGATGCGGTCCCCACCCTTGCCGGAGAGCACGCGGCCTAACAGCAGCAGATGACGAATCTCGTAGAAGTCCGCATAATGGGCGATGGCATATCCGAAGTACGTGCCGATGGTGTTGTAGATAGACAGCGCGCGCGCATCGCCTTTCGCCATCAGTTCCTGCACCGCCACCAGTTTCTCCGGTAGCGGCATCTCCGCGGGCAGATCGACTCCTGCTGGAGCGGTGAGCCGCCCCACTGCCTGCTGGGAGAAATATTGCGCGCCCACGCCCCCATCCCGGGACCACTCATCCACATGCGCGCGCGGCGCGTAGTCGATCGGCGCGAACGCCAGTTCGTTGAGCCAGTTTGTGATAGTGCCCTCCGGCGTGACGTATCCCCCTGCCTGGCTCGTGCCCATGGAAATGCCCAGCACCGCGCCATCGCCCAACGCCATGGAACCGGCCAGCGCCGTCACTTCCCCGTCATTCGCCACCTCGAACGGCACGCCGCCCCATTCTTTCTTCAAATCGAAGAACATGCGGCGCACC
>JADYZL010000391.1 GCA_020853155.1 Bryobacterales bacterium | reverse complement strand
GATTTCCGCGCCGAACTTGGAGAGCAAATGGATATTCGAGCGGGCCACGCGGCTATGCGCGATATCGCCGATGATGGCCACGCGCAGTTTCTCCAGGCTATCGCGATGGTCGAGAATCGTACGAGCATCGAGCAGCGCCTGCGTGGGATGCTCATGCGCTCCATCGCCGGCATTGATGATGGGTGCGGCAAGATGCCGCGACAGAAACTGTGGTGCGCCGGAAGCCGCGTGGCGCATTACGATGGCATGCGGACGCATCGCGCCGAGCGTATTCAACGTATCGACGAGCGATTCGCCCTTGGACACGCTCGAACCCGAGGTGGTGATGGTGACGATATCCGCCCCCAACCGCTTCGCGGCAATCTCGAAACTGACGCGGGTGCGCGTGGAATTCTCAAAGAACGCATTCACGACCAGCTTGCCGCGCAGCGCTTCCGAACGGGGCGAGGCCTCGTTCCGGGGCGTCTGAAACTGGACGGATCTCGCAAGGATCTCCTCTACGTCGCTGCGTTCAAGCGGTTCAATCCCAAGCAATCCGGTCACGAACGCGCCTCCTCCCGTCCGGCAAGCACCACTTTATCGACGCCGTCCGTCTCATGAAACTGAACTTCAACGACCTGCGATGGCGTGGTGACCACCGTTCGCCCGGTATATTGCGCCTCAATGGGCAATTCCCGATGGCCGCGGTCAATCAGCACCAGCAATTGCACGCGGGCCGGGCGGCCTAGCTTGAAGAGCGCATCCATGGCGGCCCTGACGGTGCGCCCTGTATAGAGGACGTCATCCACGATGAGGACATCCTTCCCCGCGATCGGAAAGGAAATCTCCGTCTTGTTGACGACGGGCTGCTGCCCCACCTGGGTAAGGTCATCGCGATAGAGGGTGATATCGACGATTCCGACGGGAATGTCGATCTTTTCGAGTTCCGCGATCTTGCGCGCGAGCCGCTCCGCCAGAGGCACGCCCCGACGCCGGATTCCAGCGAACACGAGCGAAGGAAGGTCCGTGGTTCGTTCCAGGATCTCGTGCGCCAAACGGACAATCGTGCGGTCGATTTCCGAGCCGCTCATCAGGGGAATAGGTGCTTTGAGAGACGTCATGGACGATGGAGAAATCCAGTCGCGGCCACAAGGGGCCGCAAAGGCCAGCGTATCACGGAAGCCGCCGGTTCCCCTTGTTTTCCATCGCGGTTCCGCCCGGGGAATCTGCGCCCGCTGCCGGCACACCTCCGGAGTTGCGCGCATGCGGAGTTACAACGGGACGGACAGGAGTTCGAGCGGCGTAGCGCGAAGGGGGATGCGGCGGGCGCCCTGGCGCAGCGTGAACGCTCGACGCTCGTTCGAGAGGTTCCAGATCAGCGCGCGCCGGGCAGTGGGATACCACGCACACACGGCGGGCTGCTCCTCTTCGACGAAAGGCACGGAGCCGAGGTGCGGGAGGAGGCGCCGCTTGAGGGCGAACATATCGTCGATGGTTTCCGGCGTCTCCCGGCGGGTGATGAGTTCCGCGCCCGGCGAGCGGAGTTGGGCGCGGGCATCGGCATCGGAAAGAAACGCCCAGCCCGTGGAAGGGAGCGCGCCGCAGACCTCAAAGGGAATGCCGGAGGCCAGGAAAAGGCTGTAGGGCTTATCATCGCCTACGTAGCGGCTGTGCTCGCCCCAGTAGTGCTTGAACGGCCCGGCAGGTGCGTGGCCGGCGACTTCCGCGTGAATTTCGGCCTGCCGCCGCATGGCAGGAGCGAGCACCTGCCAGTGGCTGGCGGGGAACGGGGTGAGCCCGCTCATCATCATCGTATTGCGGATATCGACCAGCGTGGAAATGGAGAATTTTGCCGCCATGTTCGATGCCGAGAGCCGATCGGCGGGGAAGGCGGTGGTTTCACTGTACGCCAGTTCCGGCGTGGTGAAGCGCCGGTGAAACAACGCACTGAACAGCTCATCCGTCTTGCCTTTGACCCGGTCGAACTCGCGATCGCTGAACATGAGTTCGCCAACGCGCAAGGGAACGCCGCGATAGTCGCCCAGGCGGATGCCCGCTTTCTCCGCGCCCAGATACATCACCATGTTGCCTACTGTGATGCCCTTCCGCGCACGCTGCAAGGCACGGAAGCAGGCAGTAAGTTCCGAACAGTGGAACTCGACCCACGCGCGGAGTTGCGGCGAGAGAACGCGGGCCTGGATATCCCCGGCCAGTTGTTCGCGAACGCCCGCCCCATAGCCGTGCATCCGCAAGAAGCGCCGCCAGTGATCCTCACAGAAACACCCGCCGATGCTTCCAGGGCTTACCGCGAGGCGGAAGTCGTCATCGAGGAACAGGGTACGGAACCCCATTCCATCGAGGCGCGCCAGGGCGGCGGTATTCTCCGCGGTGGCGGGCGCGTGCAGCGAGGTTCCCCAATGCCGCGAGCCATCGGCGTGGACGCACTGCCGCCAGTGCGGTGGTGGAATCAGTGGGGGCTCCCCGACCTTGTCCCCAAGCGAATCGCCCGGGTGCCCCAGGGGAACAAAGGCAATCTCCGCCTCCATCCCCGCCTTGCGGATGCTTCGCGCGGCCGCAGCGATGCGCGCCGGCTCATAATACCAATGGCCGTATAGAAAACCCGTGAGCCAAATCGTGTGAACGCCGGCCTGCTTTACCAGATCGATCAACTCCGGGTTCCGTTCGAGTGCAGTGGACGAAAGGCAGACGTGGTAACGGCGCCCCATCGCGGGAGCGGAAAAGGCGGATGCCGTCAGCAGGGGAGCGGCCAAAAATTCACGGCGATGCACTCTATTCCTCCTGAATCCGCAAAAGCATGCCCGCTCCGGGCGCAAGCCAGCCGCCTTCAGCGCCGATGGGGCCTTCCTGCCCGTTCAGGGGCGAGATGCGCACGAGCTTGGCGCGCGCGTCCCGCAGTTTGACGCGGAAGGACGCGGATTCCTTCAAATCTTTGTTGACGATCATGAGCCAGGGCCGGCCGCCGGGGCCGGAAAATTCCCCGACCAGAAAGCGGCCGCTCGAACGCATATCTTCCACCAGCGGCGTGCCCGCGGCGGTCGAGACGGGCCAATGGTAGACGCCCGTACTGCGAAGATGGGCGAGAGCGGGTGCGAGCGCGTGGATTTGCCAGGTAATGCGGCGGAGCATATCCCACGTGGCTGTCTTGTTACCGAAAGCGTCAATGGGGGCCAGCCGATAGTTGCCATGTCCTGGGGTGAAGTAGGTGAAGAACTGAATGCCGCGCCCGCCATAGGCCAGCGTGGCGTAGACCTGAAGATGAAAGGTAGCGTCCGACGGCTCCATGTAGTGGAAATGGGCGTTCGAGAGGATGCAGTTCCAGAAGGGAATACCGGCTTCGAGCGTGACCCGCCGCACCTGTTCGAGGTTGTCGTAAAAGCGCGGATCCATCTGACCCTCCAGAAGGGAGTAATTATCCCAACTGAGATAGGGCACGGGGATGTGCTTGAGATAGGCGCGCAAGTATGCGTCGTAGGATTCCGCGCCGAGCAATTGCGCGCTGGCGTAGTTTGGAAACAAGTTGATGTAGGGTAGCTTCCCCGGCATGGCGCGGCGCAGTTCGGCAGCGATGCGGCCAATCAGCGGCATGGCCGCCGTGCCGGGTTCGTCGCGAAGGTTGATGCCGAAGGCCGCCGGGTGAGAAGCAATGCGCGCCTTGAGGACGGCCACGGCTTGGCGGATTTCGTCATCGGTCGCCCGCTTGCGGTCGATGAGGTCCCGGATGGGCTGGTAGGAAACCACGCACGAGAGGCCGGCCGCCTGAACCTTATCGAGGTCCTCGATCTGGCAGAAGCCGCTGACATTGAGCCCCGCCTCTTTCATCAGGGCGAGGCTTCCGGCATCCGAAGGCGAGGGGTTCCAGGCCAGGATGGGGAACTCCGCGGCTGGGACCGGGGCAGGCTTATGAATCCAGGGATGCTGCGCGGGAAGCGCGATTGCCGTAAGAAAAAGCAATAGGAAACGAAACATTGTTAGGGAGAGTGCGGACAAAGCCAACTCTATTCTTTTCAACTGAATCTTCAGGCAATTGTAGCAGGATGACGGATCGCCACGGCAAAGCGTTTCCGCCGCGAATGGAGACGAGCCGCAGGAGTGGCGGATTCGCGGCTGCGCCGGAGATTGCGGTGATGGGAACGGATCCCGCGCGGGTGAGCCGTAGGCAGCCGTCAATCTCCTGCCTGATGCGGAAGCGTGGCGTGCGCGGAGACTGCGTCTGGCAGCACACCTTCTTCCGCGAAGTCTTTCCGCTCGCCAAACCAGCGCTTCCAGAGGGCGTTCTGGGTGATGTCGTCGAAGAGCGAATAGGCCACCGGCGTCACGAGGAGTGTGAGCAGGAGGGAGAGACTTTGCCCGCCAATGACCACGACGGCGATGGCCCGCCGCTCTTCCGAGCCAGGTCCGGTGCCCAGTGCCAGAGGCGTCATGCCGGCGACGAGAGCAAGCGTGGTCATGAGGATGGGCCGCAAGCGATCCCGGTTGCCCTGGATGATCGCATGATATCGATCCATCCCTTTGCGGCGCAGGCTGTTCATGTGGTCAATCTGCAGAATGGAGTTCTTCTTCACGACTCCGAACAGGACGAGCATGCCTAGGGCCGAATAGAGATTCAGCGTGTTGCCCGTGGCCCACAAGGAGAACAGCGCGAACGGAATCGAGAGCGGCAGCGATAGCAGAATGGTGAACGGGTGGATGAGGCTGTCGAACTGAGAAGCCAGCACCATGTACATGAAGATCACGGAAAGCCCGAACGCGATCAGGAATTCACGGCCGGTCTGCTCCAGTTCCCGTCCGCGCCCGGAGACGCTGGTGGTATATGCGGGCGGCATGTTCATCTCTTCGGCGGCCTGGCGAAGCGCATCCAGGCGGTCCGCCAAGGCATAGCCGTCGCCAATGGAGGCGCGGATGCTGCTCTGCCGCTGGCGATCCAGGCGGTCGATGCGGCTGGGAATGGTGGAGGGCACGATCTTCACGAGGTTATCGAGGCGCGCCAGTTCCCCGTTACTGCGAGGAACGTACAGGCGCGAGATCACCTGGGGATCGTCGCGATATTGCTCCGTCAGACGCAACTGCACATCGTAATCTTCGTTCACGCTGGGGTCGCGGTAGCGGGTCACCCGGAGATCGCCACCCACCATGGACCGGAGCGCCTGCGCGATATCCGCCACCTTCACGCCGAGATCCGCCGCACGCTTGCGGTCAATCTCCACGCGAAGCTCCGGGCGATCCAGCTTGAGGGTGGTATCCGCGTCGTAGATGCCGCCCAACGTCTCCGCGAGCTGCCGCAATTGCTCCGCATACTCAGCGAGTTTCTCGAGTTCCGGACCGCGAATCACGAAGTCGATCTCAAAGTTGCCGCCGCCGATGTTGAACGACGGGAAGTTCCGGACCTGAGCGCGCAGGTCGGTATACTTGCGCAAAGTACGCCGGACCTGCATCATGACATCGCGCTGCGAATAGTTATTACGGAACGCTTCGCCGGGATCAAGGTGAATGAGGCCCTTGAAAAAGCGGCCAATGCTGAACACACGCTCTTCGATGGGGGCAATGCGCACGTAAAGTCGCGCGGTGTTGACGCGCGCCATGTAACTGCCCCCCACTTCGGAGAGGACTACTCTCACGGCGGGAATCTTCATGAGATCCCCCTCGACGCCTTCGAGCGCCTGCGACATTGATGCGAGGCTTGCCGTTTCCGGCGCCGTAACGGAGACCTCAAATTCGTGTTCGTCAATATCGCCGGGCAGGTACTCCTGCCGTACGATCTTGTAAAGCGGGATGGAAGACAGGATCACGGCCAGCCCGAGCATCGAAACCACAACGCGGTGGCGCAAGACGAAGCGAAGCATGGCCGCGTAGGCGCGATCGATATAACCGTAGTAGCCTTCGCGGGAATGGCTGTCTCCCGCGTCTTCCCGCCGCAAGAGCCGCGCACTCATCATGGGAGTGAGCGAGAACGAGACCAGCAGGCTTACCATGATGGCCACGGCAGCCGTGATGCCGAACTGATAAAGGAACCGCCCCGAAACGCTGGACATGAACGAGACCGGCACGAAGATCACCACGAGACTCAGCGTGGTGGCGAGCACCGCTAATCCGATATCCGCAGTGGCTTCGCGCGCCGCCTCCATCGGGCTCATCTTCTTTTCTTCGACGAAGCGGAAGATGTTTTCGAGCACCACAATGGCATCGTCAATGACGATCCCCACCATCAGAACCAAGGCCAGCATCGTGACGCTGTTCAGGGTGAAGCCGAGCACTTCCATCACGGCGAACGTGGAGATCACGGACGTCGGAATCGCGATTCCGGCGATGATGGTGCTTCGCCAACTGCGCATGAACGCGAGGACGACCAGACAGGCGAAGATGCTGCCAAGAACCAGGTGAACATTGATCTCATGCAGCGCCGATTTGATGAAGCGGGATTGATCCTGGATCACTTCCATGCGCACATCAGTGGGCAATTGCGCCTGCACGTGCAGCATGTTCTCTTTTACGGCTTCGATCGTGGCCACGGTGTTGGCGCCCGATTGCCGCAGAATGCCCATAACCACGGTAGGCTTCCCATTGAGGCGGGCGAGGGAGCGCTGCTCTTTCGTGCCGTCTTCCGCGTAACCAACATCCTCTACGCGGATGGGAGCGCCATTCACGGTGCGAATGACGATCTCGTTGAAATCTCTCGGATTCTCCACACGCCCGATGGTGCGCAGGGATTCCTCGCGTAGGCTGCTCGTGACATTGCCGCCGGGGATGTCGGCGTTCTGCTGGCGGAGGGCGTCGAGCACGTCGCGAATCGAGAGCTTATAGGCTTCCAGCCGCTCCGCATCGGCCCAGACGCTGATGGCCCGTTCCAACCCGCCCACGATCCGCAGTTCCCCGACGCCGAGGCTGCGCTCGAGTTGCGGCTTCACGACTTTGTCGGCGAGTTCGGTGAGTTCCCGCTGGGTCCGGTCGCCGGAAAGAGCGATGGTCAAAACGGGGGTATTTTCGTTGTTGTACTTGGCGATGATCGGCGGATCCACATCTTCGGGCAACTGCCGCAGGATGGCGGCGACCCGGTCCCGGACGTCCTGGGCGGCAACATCGATATTTCGGCTGAGATCGAAGGTCACCATCACCATCGAATTTCCGCTCGAATTGATCGAACGAATTTCGCGGATACCCTCGACGGTGTTCACCGCCTCTTCGATCACATCCGAGACGAGCGACTCCATCTCTTCGCTTGATGCGCCGGGCAAGCTGGTGCGAACGGAAACCGTAGGCAGATCCACTTGCGGAAAGCGGTCCAGCCCCAGGCGGAAATAGCTTGCGGTGCCGACCACAACCATCGCCAGGATGATCATGGCCGCAAAGATGGGACGGCGGATGCAGATTTCGGCCAGTTTTTGCATATCGATTCGCTCCTCGCCCTCCTGCCGGCGCCTGCCTACTCGCTCACGGCTTCGAGGGGCACTCCGCCAACCAGATTGCCCGGTTTCACAACCACGCGATCGCCCGCCTTCAAGCCTTCGACAATCTCAACGCGCCCGTCTTCCCGGCGGCCGGTGCGTACCAGGCGCTCCACGGACTTCCCCTCTTCCAGGAGGAACACCTTCTCGATTCCCGCAAACACGATGACCGCGGAATTCGGCACAAAGATCGCCTGCTCCCCGGCTTTCGTCACAAGCGAAGCCTGT
>JADYZL010000390.1 GCA_020853155.1 Bryobacterales bacterium | reverse complement strand
TGATCAGAAACGGGGCCACATCGCTCCCCAGAATCCCCGCCGTATGGAACGATTTCAGTGGGTCGCTCTCGGCTCCGATCTCCATGTTCTGCCCGATCACCAGAAACGGCGGCATCTCCGGGTTGCGTGGCCCCAGCAGCTTCGAGATCCAGGCGCCGATATGTGGCACGGCGATTCCCTGTGGCGGCTCGTAGCCCGTGTGCCAATGGAACTGATGGCGCGAGTGCAGAATGAAGCCCAGGTCCCCCACGCGGTGCGAACGGATCAGCGTCCCGCGGTCCATCACCTTGCCGATCTCTTCCAGCCCCTCGGAGAGCCGAATGCCATCCACCACGCTCGGTACGGAAGGGAACGTGCTCAACACGCGCTTGCTCTCGAGCCCAGCCTCGTACGGGGTGTACGCCTTCGGGTCGAACGTCTCGGTCTGCGCCATGCCTCCCGCCATCCACAGCAGAATCATGCTGTCGGCGCGCGCCACGGGCTGGCTTCCGGTGGTCAACCGCTTCGGCTCGCTTTGCGCCAGCAGCTTCGGCGCGGCCCCGGTCAGCGCGGCCAGCGCGCCGCCCGCCGATTGCCGCATGTAGTCCCGCCGCGTCATCCCCCGGAATAGCGCCCGCAACAACTCTCGCTCTTTCATCGGATGCCCCCTAGTGGATGAACTGGAATTCCGGGCTCACCAGCAGCGCCCAAAACAAATCTTCCACGCCAGCAAGCGCGGGCTTCCTCCCGCCCAGCATCTCGAGCGCGATTGATCTCTCGGCCGGCGTAGGCCGCCGCGCCAGCAAGTGCAGATAGAGATAGTCCGTCAACGCATCGCTGCTCCAGTCCGTGGGCGGCATCGGCGCGGGGATCGCTCCCTCGATGCGGATCAGATGCTCCGGGTCCGGCTCCTCGGTGAAGACGAAGAAGCGCAGCGCCGGGCTGATATCGCTCTGCTTGCTGCGCTCATCGATCACCGCGCTCCCGCGCAGGGTCGTGTAGCCGCCCTCCGGAACCGCAAATCGCAGCCGGGAGGGAACTGGCGCCGCGAGCACGGCCGTCTCGCCCTCCTTCTGCATCGCCTTGCCATTCGTTGCCGTGAGCGGGACGCTTCCTCCTGGCCCGGTGAGTTCCAATCTCGCCCATCCCGCCTTTACCCGCGCGGGGTCGTAGCTGTCTACGTCCTCGAGCACCAGCCACACCTCGTTTGCTCCCGTAATATCCGCTTCAAAGGGCAGCGGGCCGCCTCGAATCATCTTGCTATCGAACACGTTCTGCGGGGGCGCCTTGGTGAGGCCCAGCAGGCTCGCGGCCGCCTTCCGAACCCGGTCGGAGAGAATCGGTCCATTCGTCAATTCGAGCGCTTGCAACATCGAGGGCGCATCGCCCCGCTCCGTGTAGACCTGGTCTCGAATCGGCCGCCCCAGCGCACGGCTAAGCGCATCGCTCTTGCGCCGCCACTCGCGCGTGTAATGCGCCGAGGTCTCGGTCCGCGGGCTGTTCACCTGCCAGGCTCCGCTTACGAGCGAAATCGTATCCTGCATTTGTTCCGCCCGAATCCGCCGCGGAATTGGCCCTCGAAAGACAAACTTCCCGGCCGCTTCCGGTTCCACCGCCGGCATCTGGTAGGCTCGCGAGGTCATGATCGTGAAAAGCAAATGCTGCAGGTCGTATTGGTGCTCGACAAAATCGCTTGCCAGCCAATCGAGCAGATCCTGATTCCAGGATTCGGCGTCCATATCGTCGATCGGTTCCACCAGCCCCCGCCCGAAGAGAAGCCGCCAGTATCGATTGACGATCGTGCGCGCGAAGCGCCCGTTTTCTGCGTGCGTAAACCAGCGTGCGGCGGCCGCGCGCCGGCTCCCGGCGGTATCGTCAAACGGTACGTCGATCCCATCAAACGGGAAGCGCGCCTCCGCCGTTTTGCCCAGCTTCACGTCGCATCGCGCCATCTCCAGCGGCTCGTGCGAGAACATCGCCGCAAGCCCGAACGTATCGGCCAGCTTCCAGCGGTTCACGAAACTGTCGTGGCACGCCGCGCACTTCAGGTTCATTCCAAGGAACACCTGAGCCGCGTTCTGCGAAGCCTGCATCGGGGGCGTCTGGCTCGCGCTCACCACGCCCCTCCACGTCACCCCGATGAGGTACCCCTCCGCGCCTTTCCCCTCCGTTGGGTTCAGGAGTTCCCCCACCATTGCGTCGTAGCGCTTGTTGTCCTTGAGCGAAGCCAGCAGCCAATCGGTGATCGACTTGCGTTCGCCGTGGTAGACCACGCCCTCGTCGTTCCGCAGCAAGTCGTTCCAGTAGCTCATCCAATGCTCGGCGTAGGCGTCGCGGTTGCTGAGCAGCCGCCTGACCAGCGCCGCGCGCTTCCCACCGGCCGTGCTCGTAACGAATGCGTCCAGTTCTGCGGGGGGCGGCGGCATACCGCTGATGTCCATCCAAGCCCGGCGCGCGAAGAGGGCGTCGTTCACCGGCTCTACTGCCCCGACGTGGTGCTCCGCCAGATAGCGATCCACAAATCGGTCGATAGGGTGAGCCGCCGTTCCTTCCGGCAGCGCCGGGCGCCTCGGGGCCAGCGCCGCCACGCGGTCAATCAACCCCACCGTCCCGTCATACTTCGCGCCCTCATCGATCCAGGCGCGAATGAGGGAGATCGTTCGCTCGTCCAAGGGAGCACCCGCCGGCGGCATCCGCAGCCCCTGTTTACCGGCGATCTTCTTCACCAGCAGGCTGTCCGCGCCATTGCCCGGCAGAATCGCCGCACCGCTCGCGCCGCCCGTCAGGAGATCGGCGCGCGTATGCAGCCGGAGCCCTGCCTGCGCGCTCGCTCCCGCGTGGCAGCCAAGGCATTTCGCCGTCAACACCGGCTGTACTTCGGTGACGAAATCCACCGCTGCCAGGTACGGCGCCCCAGAAAATATCGCCAGGAGCGCCAGCGCCCGCCATCGCCCCAAGAGCCAACCGGCCATCCGGCAAGACCACGCGCCCATCCGTGTACACTCCCAGAAAAGAATGTTCCGATTCTATCGCCTTGGCGCAGGCTGCGGAGCCCGTCTTGCCGGCGTGGTCAGGGAATGAAATCTTTCGCGATCCGCCGCTTCTCGTGTCCGTCCAAGATATGCACCACGCGAATCTTCTTAAGCTTTTGCGGAGACAACTGGCCAATTGGGACGTAGACGATCTGCCTTCCCATCCGCGAGGCGATGCTGCGGAACAAAGAGCGCGGCGGCTTCGGCGCGACGTAAACCACATAGCGTTTCGTCGAGTAATCGATTCCCGCCAGCAGCAGCCGCTCCGGCTTGTTCCGTGCGATGTGGTTGTAATCCGGATCCACCCACACGTCGTACATTCTCCTGGGTGGCAGGCTCAGCAGCAGCCCGCCATATTCCGCCTTCCCAATCCCTGGCCCCACCAGGCGCTCGTAGGGGTCGGTCGAATAGAACGCCATGTCGCTTTCGTTCTGATGCTCGCCGAGCCAGGTCGTCATCCACGAATACCGGTCGTCGCGATCTTCATCGAAAATCACCACCACGGAACCTACATCACCATGCACTTTCTCATAGCTGCGCACGTAGATCTGCTGCTTATACCAGTTGCGGATGGTTTCGCGGATGTCGATGCCGTCGAGAATCGAAGTCAGAAACGGTTCCACGCGTGTCCGCTCCTCGGAGAGGATGCTCTTCGCTTTGCTCTTCAGAAACTTTCCGTAATCCTCTATCACCAGATCCTCGGGCGGGTAGGAACAAATCGAGCTTCCATCCAACTGCTGTGCCCACTCCCCTTTGATCTTCTCCTTCGGACGCCGCTTCAAGCCCGTGGATTGAAATCGCTGCTTATCGCTGCGCCTCCTCCGCCGCAACTGAATCCGTCTGGTATTCAAAAACAGATCGCTCGCGTTCAGATTCAGCGTGGGCGGCCGGTCGCGTTCGCATTGCACCGGGTAGCGGTTGGCGGTATCCCAAAGCCAATACGCGAAATCGTCGTCCACGGTCCCCCGCGCCGCCATGGCCAGATCGAACAAGTTGGGCGTGAGCTGGCGGTTGGTGAAGGCAAGGTTCCGCGTGAAGCGCGCGAACAGTTTTCGCTGCCAGCCCTGGACGCTTTCACCGGTCTCCCGCTCATACACCGCCTCGGTCTCGCTGAACAGCGCATACTGCGTTTTCAAACGGTCGAGCTTCATCGTGTCGAGCGGTTCCATCCTCGCGCGTTCATACTCCGCTTGCAGAAACGGATATTCGCTGAGGATCTCCGCAAGGCACTCGGGATGCGCGTTTGCCAGGTGCAGCCCGTCCCGTCGCAGCACGTCCACCGGTTCGTCCTGCGGAACCGCGAACGCCCGTCTCACCGGTTCGAGCAGCAGGAACGAGAGCACCACCGCCGTCATCGCCTCAGGGTCGGCGCCCTGCAGCTTCCAGGCCATGCCCCCGGCCAGTTGCGTCAAATCGCTCCCGCCGCCAGGAGCGCCCGATTCGAGCCACGCTTCGACGTAGCGCTCATACCCCGTGCGTGTGAGCGCGTAGGAATCCGGGTAGCGATACTCCTGGTGGGGTCTCTCCGCCGCGTCGGGCTCCAGAAAAACGATCTCCGCCCCGATCTGCGCGCCGGTTCGAACCGCTTCGATCATCGGGTCGCAGGGCTCGATCGGCAGATACACCCCGCGATTGGGATCGTGCGGATCTTCGTGTACCACGATCGAGATCTCGGGCAGCCGCTTCACCGCCGCCAGAATGGTCTCTCGCAGTGTCACCGGCAGTTCCACCGCTACCACCCCAGGCATCCATTCGAGCAGCCTCCGCCGCACTTCGAGCGCGAACTCCATGCGCCCCGGCGCCACCGGCAGAAAACGCAGTTGCCCGTCAAACAATCGCATTGTCTGGTTTGGTTCCGCTGCGCCGTCCTCCATCACTCTCATCCTACCGTCCGCCGCCGAAGGCTCCGCTCTAACGGTCTTCGCGCCCGGTATCGTGCAGCCAGTGGCGGAACATCGCGGCGCTGCCTGCCACCACGGGGTCGCTCGTCAGGTCTTCGAGAAAACAACTCATCTTGCGCCGCCAGTTCGGGTATTGCCCGGTGCTGCCCGGCAGGTTCTGCTGGTCGAGTTGCTTCGTCAGGTCCTCCTGGTTCAATTGCAGCAGCTTCGACGGCGTGCGCGCGAGGTATG
>JADYZL010000389.1 GCA_020853155.1 Bryobacterales bacterium | reverse complement strand
TTGAGGGCACGGTCGCCCCGTTCACCCTCACGGATCAGGATGGCAACCCCTTTGGCAGCGGCCAGTTGAAGGGCCGCGTTTGGATTGCCGATTTCTTCTTCACCAATTGCCCCGGCCCCTGCCCGCGAATGAGCACGCTGATGAGCGAGATTCAGCGGGAAACGGCGAATATCGACGAGTTGCGCATCGTCTCGATTACCGTCGATCCGGAGCGCGATACGCCGGAAGCGATGAAGGCTTACGGGAAGCGCTACGGGGCGATCGACGGGCGCTGGCACTTTCTCACGGGGCCGCAAGAAACACTCAACCGGATTGCACGGCAGGATTTCAAGCTCTTCGACGTCGATGGCAGCCTGCAGCACTCCACGCGCTTCGCTCTCATCGATCGCCAGGGCAACATCCGCTCCTTCTATACGACGGGAGAAGGTGGCACATACGCCCAACTGCCCGGCGATATCCGAAAATTGATCGCACAGAGCGATGCGGGCGGGAAGAGCTAGACCGAGGCGCTGCGCGCGGCAAATCTCGCCCACTCTGCGCGGTTAATCGAACACCACTGTTTTCTTGCCATAGAGCAGGATCCGGTGCTGCAGATGCCAGCGGACGGCGCGCGACAGCACGGTGCGCTCCAGATCGCGGCCCTTCTGGATAAGGTCCGCTAACTGGTCCCGGTGGGAAACACGCACGACGTCCTGCTCGATGATCGGCCCTTCGTCCAACTCCTCGGTGACGTAATGGCTGGTGGCGCCGATGAGCTTCACGCCCCGCTCGTAGGCTGCATGGTAGGGCCGGGCTCCCACGAACGCGGGCAGGAACGAGTGATGCACGTTGATGATTCGCTGTGGATAGCGCCGCACGAATTCCGGGGAGAGCACCTGCATGTAGCGGGCCAGCACGATAAGGTCGATGCCGTGCGCCGCCAGCAACTCCCAGTGCCGGGCTTCCGCTGCCGCTTTCCGGTCTTTCTCCACGGGAACGAGTTCAAACGCCGCTCCGTAGAACTGCGTGATCTCCCGGCCTGTTTCGTGGTTTGAAATCACCAGCGGAATCTCACAGCGGAGTTCCCCGCTCCGCTGGCGGTGCAGCAGGTCGAGCAGGCAGTGGTCGTAATGAGAAACGAAAAGCGCCACCCGCGGCATGCGCTTCGATTCTTCCAACCGCCAGCGCATGCCGAGCGGCGTGGCCACATCCCGCTCAAACGCCTCGCGGAACGCCTGCCCCTCCACCGTCACCCCTTCGAGCGACCATTCCAATCGCATGAAGAAGAGGCCCTGCTCATTGTCCTGGTGCTGATCCGCGTGCAGAATATTCGCACCGATGCGGTAGAGGAAACCGGAAACGGCGGCAACCAGCCCCCGGCGATCTGGACAATTGATAAGAAGCGTAGCGGTATCGGACATGCGGAAAATAGGAATTCGGAGTTAAAGCAAAGAGTAGCACGCGCTTGGCGGGGCGTAGACGCAACTTCGCTACAATGTGGAATTGCCACCCTATTTCGCAACCTGGGCGTCTGCCGCCGCTTTGTTCCTGCTCCTTCTTGCCCTACCCCAGACCGGCGCGGCGCAGGTGGAGACGCAGAACATCTTCAGCTTCCCGTGGCAAGCGGGCAAGAGCACGGAATTGACGTTCCATGTGCGCTTGCGCACCCAGCCGGGCGGTGAGGGCTTCTATCAAACGCGCCTGGGAGCCAGCCTTGAGCAGGACGTGAGTTCGCGCATCGGACTGATCGCCGGCTACTACTTCGCGGAGCGGGAGAACGAGATGGCGGATTGGGAAGAGTCCAGCCGGTATTTCGCGGGCCTTACACACAAGCTCTTCGAATGGAAGGGGAGTTGGGAGGCGCGGCACCTCGCGGAGTACCACGACGTACCGGGCCGCAACAACTACTACCGGGTGCGCCACCGTGGCGGCTGGGAAGCGCCTACGCGCGTGGCGCCGTTCGCGAATGTAGAACTCTTCTGGGACAGGGACGGCTGGCGGAGCACCCGCTGGCAAGGTGGCGTCGCCTGGCGCATTTCTCCCAGAGTCACGGTGGATGCCCACTATTTCATGGAACCGCGCCGCTCCGATGTGGGCGAAGCCCCTCGCCACATGTGGGGAACCACCCTGCGCATTCCTATTGGCGCAATCCCCTAACGGCTCGTTTTCGCGGCCAATGATTCTCCGTTCACCGGCAGAAACGTGATCTTCCGCTCCGAAAGGCTGGCGCGCGGTTTCGATGAAGCGGTATCGCTCGCCATGAAGACCGTGACGGACCTGCCCTTGGCGCGATGCCGGTAGCCGCGGGTTCTCACGGCCTTGCTCCAATCCGCTTCCGCGCTATCGAGCACGCGCGTCCATTTGACTTCAGGCCACGCCTTGGGCAGCGTGAACACGACGTCTTCGTGGTGAGCGTTGAAGATCAGAAGGAATGTATCGCCGGTGATAGCATTCCCATCCTCATCGAATTCCGGGATCTCCCGTCCGTTCAGCAGGACACCGAGCGATTTCACCGAGGGCTCGCTCCATGCCCGGTCGTCCATCTCCTCGCCCTGGGCGTTACACCAGATGATGTCCTTCACCCCTTCTCCACGCAGCGAGCGCCCTTGGAAGAAATTGCGCCGTGTGAAGACTGGCTGGCGCTGGCGAAGCGCGATGACATATTTTGTGAAGGCAAGCAGGTCTTCTTTCTCCGCGT
Source organism: Bryobacterales bacterium (assembly GCA_020853155.1). Lineage (GTDB taxonomy): Bacteria > Acidobacteriota > Terriglobia > Bryobacterales > Bryobacteraceae > JACTMJ01. The sequence continues at coordinate 6,164 of JADYZL010000389.1, read as the reverse complement.
CCATCCGCCAATCGAGCCAACTAATTTCGTTGTCCTGGCAATAGGCGTTGTTGTTGCCCTTCTGCGTGCGGGAGAGTTCATCGCCACCGCAAATCATGGGCACGCCCTGCGAGAGCATCAGCGTGGCCAGGAAATTCCGCTGCTGGCGGAGGCGCAATCGCTTGATTTCCGGGTCGCCCGTCTCGCCCTCCACGCCGCAGTTCCAACTGTTGTTGTTCGATTCGCCGTCGTTATTTTCTTCGCCATTCGCTTCATTGTGCTTCTCGTTGTAACTCACGAGGTCGCGGAGCGTGAAGCCATCGTGCGAAATCACGAAATTAATGCTGGCGTAGGGCCGCCGCCCGCTTCGTTCGTAGAGATCGCTGCTCCCCGCGAGCCTGGTGGCGAACTCCGTGGTCGTGCCGCCGTCGCCTTTCCAGAACTTCCGCAGACAATCGCGATACTTTCCGTTCCACTCGGTCCATCCCACGGGAAAGTTCCCCACCTGATAGCCGCCCTCGCCGAGATCCCAGGGTTCAGCAATCAGCTTGACCTGGCTTAGAATCGGGTCCTGGTGAATGATGTCAAAGAACGCGCCGAGCTTATCCACCTCGTGAAGTTCGCGCGCCAGAGTGCTTGCGAGATCGAAGCGGAAGCCGTCCACGTGCATTTCGGTGACCCAGTAGCGCAGGCTATCCATGATGAGTTGCAGCACGCGCGGATGCACCATGTTGAGCGTGTTTCCGCACCCCGTGTAATCCATGTAATACCGCTCGTTCCCGTTCACCAGCCGGTAGTAGGATTTGTTGTCGATGCCCCGCAGCGAGAGCGTGGGCCCCAGATGGTTTCCCTCTGCCGTGTGGTTGTAAACCACGTCCAGAATCACTTCGATCCCGGCCGAATGGAGGCTGCGCACCATGGTCTTGAACTCGCGCAAGCATCCGGTCGGCGAGGGAGTGGAGGAATAGCGCAGGTCCGGCGTAAAGAACCCGAGGGTGTTGTAACCCCAGTAATTCGTGAGGTTCCGGTCAACCAGGTAATGGTCGTAAGCATGGTGCTGGACGGGCATCAGTTCGAGTGCCGTCACACCCAGATCCTGAAAATACCGGAGCATCTCCTCGGAGCCCAGGCCCGCATACGTACCACGCCAACGCTCCGGAACATCCGGCCGAAGGCGGGTAGCGCCCTTCACATGCACTTCGTAAATGACCGTCTTGTGCCACGGCGTCCCCGGCGCACGATCATCGCCCCAGGTGAATGCGGTATCGGCCACCGCCGCGAGCGGTGCGAAACCCGCATTATCCCGCGGATCGATGGAAAGATCGCCCAGCGGATCGCCCACGGTGTAGCCGTACATCTCCGGCGCCCAGATGGTCGTGCGTGCGATTGCCTTCGCATAGGGGTCGAATACAATCTTGTTCGGATTGAAACGATGGCCCTCGGTTGGGGCCTGGGGGCCATGCACTCGGTAGCCGTAGACTTGGCCTGGAAGCACGCTGCTCAGCCGCCCATGCCAAACGAGATCGGTCTGCTCCGGCAGATCGATCCTTGCGGATTCGCGCTCCGCGTGGACGGAATCAAAGAGGCAGAGTTCCACGCGGGTTGCATGTTCGGAAAAGATGGCAAAATTCACGCCACTTCCGTCCCATGTGGCGCCGAGGGGATAGGGATTTCCGGGTCGTAGTCTCATATCGATCCCGCCTTTCACGCGGAGGGCGCAGTAACCGAGCGAGGCGGTTCCTTCCCTGTTCCAAGCGAAGAGGGAGGCTCGCGGGTTTCCTCGCGAATGGTAGCATCCGGCGAAGACAAGCGCGGCGAACACCGCGGCATGCCTCATCGGCAAGCAGCACACTTGGCGAGCCGGGCTCTGGCTATCTCCTCAACCCTCTCCTTCGGATGCCAGCGCCGGCACGCCCTGTAGCGCCGGATCCCGATCCGCATTGGCGGCTCCAGCCTCCCCGCTTCTCACGAGTGCGATGCGGTACAGAACGGGCGCCACCATCTCATTGATGGCGACGCCGCCCAGAACCAGCGCCGCGGCGGTGACCCCCAGATCCGGGAAGGTTCTCGAAAACAACAGCGCCAGCGCAAGAGCTAAACCGGCTTGCGGCATCAATCCAAAACCGGCGTACTTCCGAATAGGTAGAGGAGCCCTGGCAAGCGCCCCGGCAACCCAGGTGAGCGAATAGAAACCGGTGCCGCGCACCAGGACAAAGATCGCGGCCGGGATGCCCACCATGCGCAACGCGTCGATATGAATCGTGGCGCCGGTGACCGCGAAAAAGACGACATAGACAGCGAGCGAAGAACCCTCGATCTCATCAAGCAGCTTATGTCCGAACGAGGTGGCATTTCTCACCAGCGCTCCCGCCGTGCAGGCGATGATCAGCGGATCAAAGGCGATACGCTGCCCAACCTCCGCCATGACAAACGCAACTGCCAGCACGAACAGTGCCGCGCCGCCTTTCACATACTTGAAGAAGCCGCCGAGCAGCAATCCCGCCAGCACTCCCGCGCCCACTGACCCGAGAATTTCCCAAGCGAGCCTTCCGGCGGTTTCGAGCGCATCCGCACTGTTGCCAAACAGCGTTCTGGTGAGCGAGGACACCACGGCAAAAATGAGAATCACCACCAAATCGGAAAGAACGACCACACCCAGCACGGTTCGGCTGACCGGGCCCTCCGCCTGCATCTCGGAGCGCAGCGCGATCACCACGGCAGGCGATTGCGCGGTCATCGTAACACCCAGTACGGCGGCGACCCCGACCGCCTGGATCATCGTCAGGTGATCGAAGAATGGAAGCAGGTCGCGGCACAAATAGATGGTGAGCGAGAGAATCCCCATCACGCCGAGCACCGCCACGACGATCAACCAAAAGATGCTTCGCAGCAGCGGCTTCATTTCGCGCACACCAAGTTCTGCGCCCGCCGTCAGTGCGATGAGCGCGATCGCCATTCCGTTAAAGATTTCGAGGTTTTCCAGTGCCGGCATGGATACGAGCCCCAGAACCTGAGGACCCGCAACGATGCCGGTGACGAGGTAGCCCGTCAGCCGGGGTAACCCAAACGACTTGAAGATGCTGCCTGCGAACAAAGCGGAAAGAAGCAGGTATCCAAAGGCCACGGCTGTGCCGGCCGCTCCCGCGCCCCCGGCGTCCGCTTGCGGCGCGAAGGACCGGGTGGCATGCATCAACCCGGCGAATACGATCAGCAGGAAGACTCGCATGGGTTTACAGCGGCACCCCTTCCGCTTCCCGGCGCGCCGGCTCTCCCGCCGTGCCGCCGCCTCCGAGGAACCCTCTCGCCGAGAACTGCACCAGAATTTCAGTAATGATGGAGGCGCCGATGACACCGACGACCAGCCAGGGGATTACCGGCCCATAGTAGAGCAACTGGGCGTTGACGGCCACGGCGACGGCAAGCGCGCCGAGCGGCGCCAGCGTCAGCCGGCGTTTCTCCTCATTGCCAGGAACGTACACATGCCTCCTGCGGCTCACCTCCCACGCCACGCTCCTTCCGAAGATCGTGCCTGCCACCAGTAGCAGCATGATCATCCAACCCTGCCATTCGTTCACTCGAAGCAGGGAACCCGATACCAGCAGGAAGACCAGGTAGATGGGGCGCTCCAACCTGACAAGGGTGGAACGGACCAGTGCCCTGGTATGGAAGGGCAGATTGGCCAGCATGAAACCGGCGACAAAACAAACCACAATCGGAGAGAGCCGAAGGAAACCGGCGATCCCGGCGGCAAAACCGACGGATCCGAGGAGCACTACCGTGAAGTCCGATCCCGATTTCACGCTGCTCAGCGTCGCGTAGACAATGCCGCCGATAGCCGTTCCCAGGCCGAGAGTAATAAACAGCCACGCGGTTCCGGGCAACTGCCACGTCATGGTGGAATCGTTAGGCCGGAAGTAGGCCGCAACGATCAGCAACCCGATAATCCCGGCAAGATGCTGAAGATGAACAATGCCCCAAATCGGGTCTGCCCGGCCACCCTCCCGCCGCGTGGGAACGTGAGGACCGCGGTGAGCAATGACGCTCCCTGCGGAGGCCAGCAGGATGGCGTCCCGGAAGAATGTGCCCGTTCCCGCGGCAGGCTCCGCGACAAGCAGCAGCAGACCGCAAAAAATCAGGATGGATGCGAAGGTGAAGGACCCGACAAAAAATCCCGTGGTGGCTACCCGCCGCTGGATCGATTCGATGGCTGCGGCGTCGAATCGAAACCCGACGACGAATCCGATCCAGCCCAGCGCCAAAACCAGCACGGGGCGCAAGACCCACAAGACGTTTTCCGGCATGACGCCCACACTGGGCAAGCTGGCGATAAAGCCGAGGATCACGAAGGGGATGCCGGCCGTGATCACTCCGCTGATGCGCAACCTCCGTTCTAATCGCCGCACTTTGGGATGCGCCCCCAAGGCCGCCAGCGCGAAAAGCGCCACAAGGCCCAAGATGATCTTGATGACCTCTGAGGCCGTCCTGAAAGGCGTGCCTACAGCCGGTCCTTCCACTGGGGGCGGTGGCGGCTGAGGAGCCAGAATGAGGGGAGGCGGCGGCAACGCCGATACGGGTGTCGGCGGAAGAGCGGAAGGTGGCTCCATTGGCTCCCCCGCGGCTTTCTCCTCCTCGGGTGGCGCCGGCGCGGGCCGAACGCGGGCCTTCGCCCTGCGGGTCGATCGTTTGGCGGGGGAAGGTGCGGACGCTTTGGCCTTGGGTTGCTCTGCCGAATCGGCCTTCGAAGATTCCGCCGGAACGCTCTTTGACGAATCTGGAACTTCGGTCTGCGATGGCTCGGGCGATACACTCTTCGGCGGCTCCTGCGCCGAGACTCCGGAAGGTCCTGAGAGCGCGGCGGTCACCGGCGCCGGATCGGGATCCACCGGTGGCGCCGATTGGCAGAGTGCCGTTGCGGATAGGATGGCCGCGAAAAGGAGAAGTAGCGCCATTCCGGCAGCCTCATGCGGCCAGCGACTCTCTCGCGGCAAGGGCGCACTGCGGTCGCGGAGGCGTTCCGGCCAGGATATTGTCAGTCGCTTCGTCACAGTCCTCTCAGGTATTCCGATTCCGCAATGGCGCTCGAGTCTGCGAACGCACATTTCAAGGAACCTGGAAACTACGGAAAAGTCATCCTGTACTCGCGTATGGCAAAACTCAATAATACCGCGCTGGCCTTCACCCCCGCCGCCGCCCGCAATGCCGCACGTGCCCGGCTCCAGTTCGGGTATGGAAGATTGCCGGCCCGGGACGACAGGCTCCGGACCTTATCGGGCCAGAACCTTTGCGGTAAGACACGGCACACAGAACGATCGTTCCGCTTTCACTCGCAGGTTGTGATTCTATGGTGCCGGGAGCGGGGGTCGAACCCGCACGAAGAGTGAACTTCGCCAGATTTTGAGCCCCGAAATCGGTGCTTTTGGCTCCGTCCAGTTTCTTTGTTTTCAGTGTTTTAGCAGTTTCGTTCCGCGCCGTTCTGTGTGATTCTGAGGGGTTCCGTGTTACGGCAAATGTTACGGTTTCGGACTTTATGGTCTGATTACCTGGAAACCATCGGAAGAGTTGCTTCCATCTTACCTTGATCGATGCCGCATCCCTGGAACGCCCGGCAAACAAGGGTTCCGCGTCCGTCCGTTCGGTTCCGTGTTACGTTCCGTGTTACGGTTTCGGAGTCAATCTTACCGGAATTGTCTGTAAGTTATTGAAAAGATGGTGCCGGGAGCGGGGGTCGAACCCGCACGAAGAGTGAACTTCGCCAGATTTTGAGTCTGGTGCGTCTGCCAGTTCCGCCATCCCGGCTAAGGAGGACATTACCCAAGAAGCAGTTACCAGTGTAGCGCGAGATGGGCAGCGGTGCTGGGCTGCCTAGAGAAGATCGGGAAAGCTTCGACGCAGCTTGTGAAACACGGTGTACCCCGCCAGAAACACAAGCGCCGCTGTCATGCTGAGCCCGGCAAACCGCGGCCAATCCGGAGCGTGGCCTTCAAGCAGAATGTCGCGAAATGCCCGCACCAGATGCAGGAAAGGATTCAGCGCCAGCACCGGGCGCGCCGCCTGTGGTACGGATTCCTCGGGGTAGCAGATCGGGGTAAGAAAGAACCAGACCGTCAACAGAAACCCCATCAATTGGCCGAGATCGCGAAACAACAACCCAAGGGCGGAGAGCAGCCAGCACAATCCCATGGTAA
>JADYZL010000388.1 GCA_020853155.1 Bryobacterales bacterium | reverse complement strand
TGAATGAAGCGGCGGAAGCCGGGTTCGCCTTCGCCGCCACGATGGGCGGCGAGACCGCTTTCGGCGGGAACGAAACGGTCGTGATCATGATGAAGTCGCCCACCGTAGCGCGCCGCCGCTACAAACTGCTGGCCACCAACAAGACATCCACGATGCAGAAGGAAATGAGCGCCGCAGGCAACGAAGGGTTCCAATACCGGGGGCAAACCATTTTCAATTCCACCTTCGGCGGGCGCGAGGTGGCGGTAATCATGGAACTCGACATGGATCAACCCGCGAAGCGCTACGACTATAAGCTGCTCGCGACCTCAAAGACCTCCACGATGCAAAAGGAACTGGCGCCAGCCGGGGGCGCGGGCTTCGCGTTGAGAGGGCTGACTGTGGCCAACACCTCTTTCGGCGGCGCCGAACTGGTGAGCATCCTGGAGCGGTTGGCCGAATAGGAACGAATCTTCCAAGCTGTATCTCAAAAATGGACGGTGACTTCGTTGGTTTCCTTTCCGGAATGGCGGAGAACAAGGGTTTGGGGCCCGCTGCCGAGTAAGGCGCGAGGGATCTTCACGTTGATCTGATCGAGCCCGGCAAAGTCCGGGTGCGGACCGAAGAAGGTGACCTCCGCCATGGCTGTGCCGATGCGCGCTTCGGGAACCGAGCGGCGGTCATTCCGGAACCCGGTTCCAAATAGAATGAGGAACACGTCTTCGTTGGGATCGGTGGAAATCAATGGAAGGGGGGCGCACGGCCCGCCCTCGGGGCAGTATGCAATTTCATCCCGCTCCTGCCTCTCCCCCAATGCGCGGATGACATAGCCGGAGGGCGCGCCCTTGCCGTCGGCATTGGCGGTGAACAGCGCGGGCGCGGTGCTTTCGATCGTGACGCTGCGGGGCGGCCCTGCCTTGTCATCGCGGATTACGGAGAGGAATCCGCCTCCATTTGGCGCTTCCGCGGGGACCAGGAAATTCACCTGGCCCGGAGATACATAGAAGAGCGGCATCAGCCAGGATTGGCCCCCGATACTCAGGCGAACCTGCGTGCCAGCCAGAGTTGCCGGCAGCGGAAGCGATTGGGCATGCGCTTCGCCGGTTGCCAAGCGCTTGCCGAATATAGAAAAGATGGAACCGGCGGCGATGGATTGAGGAAGGTAGGAGGCGGCATTGACTACCGCTTCCGCCACCGCATCGGTTGATTCCGGTTCGGGGGTGTAGGGGCCCACAACTACCTTGAAGGGGATCGACACATCCTGGCCGCCATCCTGGCGACCGATCAGAAGGTTGCAGGAATACTCTCCATCGGGAACATGATAGACGGCCGATGGAGGGACGCCGACTCTCAACCTGAGATCAAATGGCGTCGTGTCGTTCGATGGGACGGTCATGACCCATACATTGGAATCACTGCAGTTCGCGAATATGGATGCCGGTGTCACGTTACTTGTGGCCCTGACCCGAATCATGGCGTCGCGCACTTCAGGCGTTCCGCGACAGTGAAATGTGGGGATGCTGCCTTCGATCACCAACGCCGGCGGTGGGACTTTCGGGATGGCGAAGCGCGCAACAAATGTCTCCGGTTCAGTGAAGGTTCCTCGCACTAGACCAAGGCCGTATCCCTTCCGGTCCGAAAACCAGCCAGAAAAGACCGCGCCTGGATTGGGAATCGCCTCAAGATGGAGACTCACCGGAGATGGGAGATAGCTGTCGGGGTACGGCGCCGGACTTTGGAAGACTTGGCCGGGACCTTCGACAATGACTTTGATTTCAATATAGCGGCCAAACTCCACGCCAATCCGCACCAGTCCATGAGGATCGGGGATCGTTGCGGATTCTGCCTTGAAGTATCTGTATCTCGGATCATTGGCTGGCCCCAAATCAAGCTGGAACGAAGCTAAACGGTATTCGAATCCAGGGCGCAAGACTAGTGGGGGAGCGGGTGTAATGATCAGGGGCTTTGAGAGGTCCAGCATGGCGATCTTCGCTTCCCATGGGTCGCCTGTGAATGTATGGGACACGCCATTTATCACGATGGTCCCGGGCGCGCTTGCGGCGAGTTGCACCGGCGTCAATTCGCCCGCCTGCTGCGCCAAGATTGTTGCCGATAGCAGGAGCATCGGCATCACGCATGCGCCGAACAGCCGCAGAGCGCCGGTGAATCGCGGATCAAGCCATCTCGAAAACATGATGGAATTCATCGGTAATCTCCTACACGAACCGGGATTCATCGCTTCTCTGGGTTAACGCTCCGTTGGCAGGCGAAAAAAAACGACCCACACATCCCTTTTAGGGTAACCCGGATTGTCTCCTTCCGGGGCGATGACGGCCGGAGGCGATCTGCGCTCGAAGCTTCCCAAGACCCGCTACATTGAATGCATGGAAGCTTTCCGCCAAGAGCCGCTCCCGCCCGCGAGCGTTCCGGTATCCGGTGAAACCGCGCCGGTGTGCTTGAGGGATTTCGCTACGCTGACCGCGCGAGTCGTGAACGGGACCTTTGGCGGAGGAAGCACGATTCTCGGCGTGTTTCAGCGGGAACTGGTGGAGCGGAAGGCGTGGCTGAGCGCGGAACAATACGGGCTTTGCTTCGCGGTGGCGCGGATCACGCCCGGCACAAGCATTCTGGCTTTCTGCGCAGCCGTGGGCTGGAGTTTTGACCGATGGCGCGGAGCGTTACTGGGGATGGCGGCAGCGGTCCTTCCTTGCGCCGCGATTGCCTTGGGGATGCTGCTTGCCTACGAGGAGTTGAAGGGGCTTGCGTGGTTTGCGACGGCGCTGCGGGGGGCAATGGCGGCGGCGATCGGCGTGATGCTGGCTGCGGGGTGGTCCATCATGCAGCCTTACTGTAGGACGCGGAATTGGCCGCGGCATGTCGCTCTCCTCCTCGCGAGTCTGTCGCTCATGCTGGTTGCGGGTTTATCGCCTCTCCCCATACTGGGCATGGCTGCGCTCGTTGGGTTTCTCCTTCCCGAATCGAGCGGTGACAGGGGTGAGGCATGAATGTGTTCCTGCTCTACCTGTTGCTGCTCAAAGCGACGGTGAGCGCATTCAGCGGCATGACCGTGATCCCTGTCATGCGGGATGAGCTGGTTGTCAAGCGGCACGCGATCACGGACGATCAATTGAACACGGCGATCGTGATTGGCCGCTCGACGCCGGGGCCGAACGGGCTGCACGTGGTCTGCGTGGGATTCTTTGCGGCAGGTTATCCGGGGGCGCTCGCCGGGCTGCTGGCGCTCGTGACGCCCGCGCTGCTGGCCATCCCGATCCTCCGGTTGCTCCATGCGCACCGGGAGGGCCGGCGGATGCGCTCCGCGATCCATGCCGTGGTAATTGCAAGCGTGGGGCTGATGGTGGGAACGGCGTACGACTTGTCCGCGAGCGCGCTGAATTCGCCGGCCGCCTGGGGCGTGGCCGCGGCGGCCCTGGTGGTGCTTGTCGCCAGCCGCCTCGATACCGTCTGGGTGATTGCCGCCGCCGCGTTGGCGATGCTGGCGATTTCCTTCTTTCTGCCCGGACTTCCGGTCTGAGGCGTCTGTTGCCCTGGCCCGGCAGTGGAGAGTTCCCCGGTTCGTGTATGCTGTACGAGGTGTCCTGCTGATCGCCGGTGGGCCAAGGAAGGGAAGCGGTAAGCGACAGGAAATTTATGGGTTCCCCATACCCCCCGCAGCAACCCTATTACATGCCGCCATTGCCACCCTATGAGCGGCGCCCATCCTGGTTTCAGCGCAACAAGAAGATGGCCATCGCCGGCGGTTGCGCGCTGGTGGCGCTGCTTCTCCTGATGGTGGTTGGCTTCGTGGCGGCCATCGCGCTCTGGGTGATGAGCCTGGTGAAATCCTCGGGGGCATATGCCGAAGCCGTTGACCTGGCCCGCGGGAACGCGGAGGTGAGGGCCGCGCTCGGCGAACCGATCGAAGAAGGCTGGTTCGTGACGGGCTCCGTCAATAGCTCTGGCGCATCGGCGGATGCGAGTCTTTCAATTCCTCTTCACGGCCCGAAGGGCGCCGGCACGCTTTATGTGGAAGGTCAGAAGAGAGCCGGGGTGTGGCGCTATTCCATCCTGGAATTCGAAGTGAGCGGCACGGAGCAGCGCATCCCGCTCCTGGCCTCCGTTCCGCCGGGCGAGAGCCGGTTTCCACAGCCCGAGGCCCTCCCGCCGGACCCCTCGCCCCAGGAGTTACCCGCGCAACCGGCCCAGTAGCCGCGATGGGCATGTTAGCTTGGGACTATGTATCGATGCACGTTACGCGCCGCCTACCGCTTCCGCGGCTTGCTCCCCTTCGTCCTGTTGATGGCAGTGTGCGCGCTTCCGATGGGGAATGCGCAGGAACTGAATAGCGACCAGGTGAAAGAGCGGCGGAAGGCCGTAAGTGAACTGGCCAAGCAAGGGGCATCCGCGCTGCCGCAACTCGTGCCGGTGCTGCAGGACGTGGACCGGTCCGTGCGGCAGGAGGCCGTGAAGGCCATCGCCGAGATCGGCACGCAGGCGTCGATTCCGCTGCTGATCCAGGCCACCCAGGATAACGACGCGGAGGTCCAGGTGCTCGCCGTGGACGGTCTCGTGAACATTTATCTGCCCGGCTATTTTCAGACCGGGGTTTCCGCCGTTTGGAACAATTTTACCCGCTCGATCAAGTCGCGCTTCACGGAAGTGAGTGACCGCGTGGTGGACCCCTACGTTCATGCGCGGCCCGAAGTGATTGAAGCCATCGCGAAACTCATCAAGAGCGGCATGAGCATGGAATCGCGCGCCAACGCGGCGCGCGGTGTGGGCATCCTTCGTGGCAAACTGGCCATTCCGGAACTGCTGGCCGGATTGAAGACCCGTGACGACAAGGTGATCTATGAATCACTCAACGCCCTACAGAAGATCGGGGATCCCGAGGTTGCTTCGCAGATTGCTTATCTATTGAGTGACCCGGACAAGAAGATCCAGCTAGCGGCCATCGAGACCACCGGGATGCTGCGGAATGAGAACGCGCTTCCGAGCCTTGAGAACCTGCTTGCCCGCTCGCGGGATAAGGACGTGCGGCGAGCCGCCCTGGAGGCGATTGCCATGCTTGCGCGTCCGCGCAGCCGGGAGACGTTCCTCACGTACTTGAACGATAAGGACGAGAACATGCGGGCAGGCGCCGCGGAGGGCCTTGGACGTCTCGGCAGCCGCGACGACGTGGCCATGCTGCGGGAGAAGTTCAATGAGGAGACGAAGCGCTCTCCGCGCCTTTCGCTCGCCTTCGCGCTGGTTGCCACCGGAGACAACAGCACGGAGACGTTCAGCCCGCTGACCTATCTGGTGAATGAAACCAACAAGAGCGCATACCGCTCCGTAGCGCAGGCGTTTCTCACCGAACTGGCGCGCAACCAGGATGTGCGCGGCGCGCTCTACCGCTTCCTCGAAGGCGGCACACGGGACGAACGCATCGCGCTGTGCAACGTGATGGCGCGCAGCGGTGGCGCGGATTCCGTGCCGTACCTGGAAAGGCTGAGCCAGGATCGAGACGTGGAAGTCGGGAAAGAAGCGCTGCGAGCGCTGCAGGTGCTGCGGAGCCGCATCGCCGGATAAGACGGGAAAACCCGGGCGCTTCGAGCCACTCTCGTCGGCGCACCGGGTATTCGCGAAAGTACTGCGTTGGGTTCCGGGAGCTACGCGCCGGCCTGTTGGCGAGCCGCTTTCGCCGTGGCGTAAGCCCAATCGAGCCACGGGAGCAGCGCGGTGACATCGGAAGTCTCGACCGTCGCGCCGCACCAGATCCGGATGCCCGCCGGAGCCGTCCGGTAGCTCGCCAGGTCGTAGCCCGCTTTTTCTTTATCGAGCGGCTTCAGCATCTCTTTCACGAAGGCGAGGCGGGCATCATCCGGTTGGCTGAGCAGCCACGGGTCCGTGATCTTGAGGCAGACCGAAGTGGCGGAACGCATCTCGGGTGTGGCCGCGAGAAAGCCGATCCAATCGCTGGCTGCCACCCAATCCGTGATCACACGGAGGCTTTCCTGAGAGCGCGAGATAGTGCTCTTGAGGCCGCCGATGCTCTCCACCCAGGCGAGGGCATCGAGGCAATCCGCCGTTGCCAGCATGGATGGCGTGTTGATGGTCTCCGCGTGAAAGATGCCGGCGCTGAATTTGCCCTTGTTCGCCATGCGGAAGATTTTCGGCAGGGGCCGGGCGGGCTGATAACTTTCGAGGCGCGCCACCGCCCGCGGGCTGAGCACCAGCATGCCATGGGCCGCCTCGGACCCCAGCACCTTCTGCCAACTCCAGGTAATGACGTCGAGTTTCTCCCAGGGCAGGTCGTAGGCGAAGACGGCGGACGTGGCGTCACAAATCGTGAGACCTTCGCGATCGGCGGGAATCCAATCCGCATTCGGCACGCACACGCCGGAGGTGGTGCCGTTCCACACGAACACGGCATCGCGCGCGCCATCGTACTGGGAAAGATCGGGAAGCTCGCCGTAAGGCGCCTCGAAAGCGCGCACGTCCGATAGCTTCAGTTGGCCGGTGGCGTCTTTGAGCCAATCGCTGCTGAACGCCTCCCATGCGAAGAGATCCACGCCTCGCTGGCCGAGCAGAGACCACATCGCCATTTCGACGGCGCCGGTATCGCTGGCCGGGACGATGCCCACGTGGTAATCGGCGGGGATGCCCAGAAGGGACTTATGCAGGTCAATCACCTGCTGCAACTTCGCCTTCGCGGGTGCGGCGCGGTGAGAGCGTCCGGTGAGTGAGGCGTCGAGCGAGCCCAGGCTCCAGCCCGGCCGCTTCGCGCAGGGCCCGGAGGAAAAGCAGGGATTGGCGGGTTTTACGGTAGGTTTTGAAATTGATGCACTCATGAAATCGTCTTACGCCGGAGCCTGACGAGGAATCAGGCGGCTAAAGGGCAATT
>JADYZL010000387.1 GCA_020853155.1 Bryobacterales bacterium | reverse complement strand
ATGCGATGTCGACGGTGTGCCCGAAGGAACAGTGGTGTTTCCGCAGGAGCCGTTGTTGCGCGTGAAAGGGCCGATGGTTCAGGCGCAGCTTGTTGAGACGGCGTTGCTGAACTTCATCAATTTCGAGACGCTCATCGCGACCAAAGCGGCGAGAGTGTGCCTGGCTGCGGAAGGCGACCGGGTGATCGAGTTCGGGTTGCGCCGGGCGCAAGGGCGAGACGGCGGGTTGAGCGCCAGCCGTGCTGCGTATGTCGGCGGGTGCGTGGCCACCTCGAACGTGCTGGCCGGGCAGCGGTTCGGCATTCCGGTGGCGGGCACGCACGCGCATAGCTGGGTCATGTCCTTTGACACTGAACTGGAGGCGTTTCGCGCTTACGCGCAAGCGCTTCCCGGCAATTGCATTTTCCTGGTGGACACCTACAACACGATTGAGGGCGTCCGAAACGCGGTCAAAGTGGGCCATGAGCTGCGCCGGCGCGGGCACGAGCTGGCCGGGGTGCGGTTGGATTCCGGTGACCTGGCATGGCTGAGTATCCAGACTCGGCGCATCCTGGATGAGGCGGGGTTTCCGAAGGCATCCATTGTGGCGAGCAACGACTTGGACGAGGCGATTATCACCAGCCTGAAGCAGCAGGGCGCCCGAATCGATACGTGGGGCGTGGGGACCAAGCTCGTGACCGGGTATGATCAGCCGGCCCTGGGCGGTGTGTACAAGCTCTCGGCGATCCGGGAGAGTGGTGGCAAGTGGATACGGAAAATGAAGTTCTCGGAGCAATCAGCCAAACTGACCAATCCGGGGATTTTGAATGTGCGCCGGTTCGCGTCCGGGGGCGAGTTCGTCGGGGACGCGATTTACGATGAGGCACTGGGGATTGGGCGTTCGGTGAGGATCATTGATCCAACGGAGCCGGCGCGGAGCAAGACGTTTCGAGGGAAGATCGAGGCGACATCGTCGGATTTGCTGAGGCCGATCTTCCGCAAAGGGGAACTGGTGTACGATCCACCGGCGTTGGCCGCCACGCGCGAGCATGCGAAGCGGCAGCTCAGCATGCTGCACTCGGGAATCAAGCGCCTGGTCCATCCGCACCAGTATCCGGCGGGTCTGGAGCAGAAGCTGCATACGGTGCGCAGCAGGCTGGTGCGGCGGAACGTGTCTTAGTTCAGTTAGGGCTCGCAGCGGGGGTGTGGCCGGCCTATATTTGTTGTTGGTTCCGGAAGGGCGGAGGATCGCTCCCGGCGCAAGCCGGGGGAGGAAAGTCCGAACACCACAGGGCGCGATGCCGCGTAACCACGGTTAGGCCGTGGATACACGCGGGAGGGAACGCCGGGAGGCGTTTTCGACGGAGAGTGCCACAGAAAACAAACCGCCCCGCTCTTTCTGATCTCGCTGCTGGACGAGCCGGTTTGGCGCAGTGGGTTGCGCAGCGGGCCGACGGCAGGGCGATGAGAAAGAGCGGGGTAAGGGTGAAAAGGTGGAGTAAGAGCCCACCGCTCCTGGGCGAAAGCCCGGAGGCACGGAAAACCCCATCGGGTGCAAGGCCAAATAGGGAGCCTCGGAGCGGCCCGCTCCGCCTCCGCTCAGCAATGGGCGGAGAAGGTTCCGGGTACTGGCCGCTCAGATAAATGATTCTCTCCCGTGTTCCGCAAGGGGCATGGAAGACAGAACTCGGCTTACAGCCCTTCCAGAACCTGAATAGCCTGAATAAAAAATTTCATTTAGGTATTGCACCCGTTTTCGGGGTTGGTATATTGCCCGCTCCGTTTCCCAGAAATGGGCCCGGACAGCATAACCTGCGCAACCGATAACTGAGACCCGTCCAGGGGCAGGAATGATGGCTGCGCTCTCCAAGTTGCTGACTTGGGAATTGTGTTTTGATTTATGCCAGTAAAGACATTTAGACCGCTGACGCCGTCGACGCGATATCTTTCGTACGCCGACTTCAGCGATATCACGAAGACCAGGCCAGAGAAGGCGCTGGTGCAGATCCGCAAGCGCACTGGCGGGCGCAATGTATACGGCCGTGTAACGGCGCGTGGTATCGGCGGGGGGCACAAACAGAAGATTCGCCTGGTCGATTTCAAGCGAGACAAGCACGGGGTGGAAGCGACGGTGACGGCGATCGAGTATGATCCGCGCCGCACGGCCCGGTTGGCGTTGCTGGAATACAAGGACGGTTCCAAGTCTTACATCGTCGCCCCGGCGGGCTTGCGGGTCGGAGCGAAGCTGATGAGCGGCCCGGACGCCCCGGCTGAACTTGGGAACAGCCTCCCGCTGAGCAAGGTTCCCGTGGGATTGCCGTTGCACAACCTGGAACTGATTCCGGGGAAAGGCGCGCAGATGGTGCGTACGGCCGGCGGTTCGGCGACATTGATGTCGCGGGATGAGGGATACGCCCAAGTGCGCTTGCCCTCCGGTGAGATCCGCCGAATCAATGAGAACTGCTACGCGACGATTGGGCAGGTCGGCAATACGGAGCACGAGAACGTGGTTTTGGGCAAGGCGGGCCGATCCCGGCATTTGGGCGTACGCCCGGTGAATCGCGGAGTGGCACGCAACCCGGTGGACCACCCGAACGGCGGCGGCGCCGGCAAGTCGAAGTCCGGCGGCGGGTGGCAGCAGTTGACTTCGCCCTGGGGTCTCCTCGCGAAGGGCTATCGGACCCGGCACAAGAAGAAAGATTCCAACCGTTTCATCGTGGTGCGGCGCGACGGACGGCCGATGAAGAACACTTAACCTGATTTTTACGCGTTATGGGACGTTCGATTAAAAAAGGACCCTTCATAGATTTCCACCT
>JADYZL010000386.1 GCA_020853155.1 Bryobacterales bacterium | reverse complement strand
GGTGTGACGGAAATCGTTGTGGAAGGGGAGACGGGGCTTTTGTACACGCCAGGCGACGCAGCCGCGCTTGCCGCTTGCGTCAAACACCTCTTGGAGAATCCGGAGCTGGCGAAGAGGCTTGGAGAGCACGGCAGACGCCGGGTGGAGGAATGCTTCCATGCGGATCAGACGGTGAAGCGCGTGATGGATCTGTACGAAGAGGTCCTGCCGTCCACGAGCGCGAAACCCGCGGCGGGTTGACTCTCTTCGACTGGAGAGCAGTATGCGCGGAATCGCCTGGCAAGGAAGAAAGGAAGGCGCCCATGGAAGACATGCGAGATTCGAACGACCTCATTATTGATGTCGGTATGTGCGATGGCGCGGATACCGCATACTACCTCTTCAAGGGATTCCGGGTAATCGCCATCGATGCCGACCCCATCCTCTGCGAGAAAGCGAGCCGGCGCTTCGCGGATGAGATCGCGGAGAAGCGGCTGGAAATTCTAAATCTGGGAATCGCGCAGGGCGAGCAGGTGCTCACCTTCTACCGCAGTTTGAAAGACCCGGGGCTCTCGAGTTTCGACGCGGAATTGGGCAAGGTAGGCGGCCGGTACGAAGAAATGCAAATTCCTTGCCGGCCGCTTTCCGCGGTGATCGCCGAGTTTGGCATTCCACATTACCTGAAAATCGACATCGAGGGGTTCGATGCGATTGCGATTTCCACCCTAACCCCGGAAACCGCGCCACGCTACATCAGCGTTGAACTGAACTATTGCGACACGATCCTGCCCGCGCTGCGGCAACTCGGTTACCAGCACTTCAAGCTGATCAATCAGAATTTTCACACCACCAGTCTTGAGATTGGCCAGGATGAATGGTTCTGGAGAACGCTCCGGAAGGCAGGCCGGGTGCTTCCGCCCCTCAAGAGATTCATCCGATCCCTGCCGCAATCCTGGCGACCTCGCATGGAGTGGGACGTTTCGTACCGTCCAGACGGCTGGGATCCGCAAGGAGGGAAAAGCTCCGGACCTTTTGGGGATCTGACGCAGGGAACATGGCGGGATTACGACGACACCATCCGCACGTATCGCGCGGTGACCTCGCGGCATGAATACACCTGGTGGGATGTCCATGCGCATAAATGAACTCCCGGGCTGAGGGCAGCGCAACCGCTCCGGGAACGCTTGCACGGCCTTCCGAAGGTGACGCTACAGGATTTCGCTTGGCGGATGGATTCCGTTGCCGTGGCCCCAATTTTTCATGAGCTCCTTCGACAGGAGATCGAAGGCGGCATCGGGGTCGTCCGCCCAATGGAAGAGTTTCACATCCTCTTGAGCAATGACGCCGTACTTGGCGAGTGCGTCAAAGTTGATGACTTCCCGCCAGAACTCGGGGCCGTAGATCATCACCGTCATCGGCTTCTTCAGCTTGTGGGTCTGCACCAGGGTGAGCACTTCGAACAACTCATCCATCGTTCCGAAACCGCCGGGGAACACGACAAGCGCCTTGGCCAGGTAGGCGAACCAGAGCTTACGCATGAAGAAGTAGTGAAACTCGAAGTTCAAGGCATCGCTGATGTATGCGTTGGGCTCCTGTTCAAATGGCAGGCTGATATTGAGCCCGACGCTCTTGCCGCCGGCGTCGGATGCGCCGCGATTGGCCGCCTCCATGATGCCGGGCCCGCCACCACTGCAAATGACGTAGTGCCGCTCATCCACGGGCAGGGACGCGCTCCACTCGGTCAGCAGGCGCGCCAGTTTGCGCGCGTCGTGATAATAGCGAGAAAGCGGCCCGGTTTCGTGAATGCGGGCAGACCCGAAAAAGACGACCGTATCCCGGATTTTCTCTTTGCGGAACCGCGCCTGCGGCTCCAGATACTCGGCGAGAATACGGATGGCGCGCGCTTCGGAACTGTTCAGGAACTCCGGGTCTGCATACGACCTTGGTTTACGCTTGCCGGAAACGGCTGCAGCTGCGGTGTTTGTTTCGTTATCGGGCATGTTGGTTGTCTGTACTTTCTTCAGGAAGGACGCCGGCTCTTCCGCTATTCCTTCGAGGCAGGATCCGAAGCGGGCTCAGGGCTGGAAGAACCTTCGACCGTCTCCAGACGCTTCTTTAGATCCCGGATCGTCTTCACCATTTCGGGAAGGTTCGGAAAGGCAGCCACCGCGCGACGCCAGGTTTTCGCGTCGAAGGCAGGGCTCCCGGCCATCAGCGCTCCGGCGGGAACGTCCCCGCCGATCCCCGCCTGCGCGTAGACCACCGCGTTCTCATGGATGGTGAGATGCCCGGAGATGCCGGCCTGCCCGGCGAGCAGCACGTTCTTCTCCAGTTTCGACGTTCCGGCCAGCCCCGCCTGTGAGCAAATGATGTTGTCTTCCCCCACCTCGCAGGCGTGGCCCACCTGCACCAGATTGTCGATCTTCGCGCCCCGGCGGATGCGGGTTTCTCCCACACTCGCACGATCCACCGCACTGATGCACTGAATCTCGACATCGTCTTCGAGAACGGCGATGCCGCTCTGGGGAATCTTGAAGTGCGAGCCATCCATGCGCTTGGCGAAACCAAAGCCATCGCCGCCCACCACGACGCCGTTCTGCAAAATGACGCGATTGCCAAGGATACAAAACTCCCGGACCGAGGTGTGCGCATGCGCGAGAAAATCGTCCCCGATTTGCGCGCCTTCATAGATCACCACGTGAGGGTGAAGCACGGCACGGGCGCCGATGCGAACCCTGGGGCCGACCACGGCGTAGGCGCCAATCGATGCGCCTTCGCCCACCACCGCTGATGCGTCGATCACCGCCGTCGGGTGGATGCCGGGCGCCGGGCGGGGAGCTTCGTAGAACAAGGCAAGCGCGCGCGCGAAGTCCAAATAAGGGTCCTGCGAGACGAGGAACGAGATGGCCGGCCCATCGATGGGCTCACGCACGAGAATCGCCGCGGCGCGGGTATCTTTCACTTTTGCGGCATAGCGTGGATTCGCCAGAAAGGTCAATTCGGAGGCGGTCGCTTGCTCCATTCCGGCCACGCCGCCGATTTCGAGGGAACCGTCTCCCACGAGGGTACAGTCTAATAATTTCGAAATGTCCTGCAATTTCATGAGCAATTCCAAGGGTACAATTTAATCATTCATGCGTTCCCGCCGATTCATTGCGATTTTTCTGTTTATGCTACCTGGAATCGCGATTTTCGGTCAGCAGAGCGCCACACCTCCGGCGGCGGCAGACGCAGCGAAAGCGAGTGCCGGCACCCCGCTTGAATCCGCGATTGAAGAGTTCAAGACGATCACGCGGGCGCGGGGGTTGCGCAAGGACAGCCCGAAACCCTTCCAGGCCGGGGGCGGCAAACTGCCGCAATACCACGGCCGTCTGACCTACAACCTCCGGAACGATGTGTTTGATGCGATTCCGCACCAGATCCGGCAGCGCGGCGGAGAAGCTTCCATTTTGCGGCGGCATCAATTCGGATTCAATGTCAGCGGACCCGTCTATCTGCCCAAGCTGTACAACGGGGGAACCCGCACCTTCTTCACGCTCTCTTACGAAGGCGTGCGCGAAAGCATCGCCCGCTCCCAACTCGAAACGCTCCCGATCTTCCCGGAGCGGAGCGGAGATTTTTCACAGACGGTGGACCAAGCCGGTCTTCCGCTGCCGATTTACGACCCCGCTACCACGTCGCTGAACCCGCAATTCAATAATTCCCAACCGGTGACTGAAGGCAATCTGCAATATAACCGGACGCGGTTTGCGAACAACCGGATCCCGGTGGCGCGCCTGGATCCGGTGGCGATGGCGGCGGCTCGATATTTCCCGGAGCCGAACGCTAATGCGGGACCGTTTTTTCGAAACAATTACTTCGTCGTCTCGCCGGAGCGGAACGTCGTCGATGGATTCACGGGCCGCGTCGACCATATTTTTAACGATAAACACCGGGTGAGTTTCAACCTCACTTCTTCCGATGCGTTCGCCGGGGCTGCGAAATGGTTCGATAACGCCGCCAACCCCGGGCTGATCGATCGCGATGAAAGTTCCCGGGATTATGGCCTTCAGTACATCTTCACGATCTCGCCGGAAACGATCAACACCTTCGCATTCAACGCCTCCGGCTCCGGAATGCAGAACGTGACCGACGAGGAAACCGATTACCCCGCGCAACTCGGGCTGGAAGGGCGGCTGGGGACGGTCTTCCCGGCCTTTCACATCCTCGACGGATACCTGGATCTCGGCCGCGCCAATGTGATCCGGCGCAACTTCAGCCACACGTTTCAGGCATCGAACACCTTCTCCACCCGATTCCGGAACCATAACCTCCGGTTTATCGCGCGCGCGGTGAAATTCCAACTGAATACGTATCAGCCGGCTTATCCGAGCGGGCACTTCCAGTTCCAATCCGCTTTCACTTCGTTGCCAGGCATCGTCAACACGGGGCACGCTTTTGCCACGTTTCTGCTGGGACAGGCGGATTTCGCCGAACTAAGCGTGATCGACAGCCCATCCTACTGGCGGCGATCCCTGACGGCGGGCCGGATTATCGATCAACTGGAGGTGCGGAAAGGGTTGAGCCTGACCTTTGACCTGAACCTGGAGCATAGCCTGCCTCGCGTGGAGAAATACGACCGGCAGAGCACAGTGGATCTCTCCGCCGTCAACCCAAAGACCGGGAAGAAGGGGGCGCTGGTCTTCGCGAACCGGAATGGATATGGGCGGAGGTTTCAGCCGGCGCTCACGGTGCTGGAGCCGCGGGTCTCCATGGCGTGGAACCCCACGAGCGAAGCGGGAATGGTGGTGCGCGCGCACTATGCGCGGTCTTACCAGGGCTGGCCTCTGCAATGGGGACACTGGGGCACGCAAGGCTTCAACCTTTACCCCACGTTTCTCTCGGCGAACCGGTTGACCGAACCCGCGCTCACGCTTCGAGATGGCGTTCCGCGGGATACGGCCACCGGGCCAAACCTCGACCCTTCGGCAGCCGACGACACGAACGCGAATCTGATGAACCGGGACGACAACGTCTCTATGTACACGAGCGTCGGGATGAGTTTCGAGCGGGAATTGCCAGGGCATCTGCTGGTGGTGGTTTCGGGAGCCCGCGATTCCGGGCGGAACGTGTTTATTGGGAACAGCGTGACCAACCCGAACGCGGTGCCGCTCGACTACCTCTCGTTCCGGGATGCGCTCAATGACGAGGCCTTTGTACGGAACCTCCGGCCGTTCAGCCAGTATCAACTGTTCAATCTCGGGGGAATGTGGCCCGTGGCGCGCTATAACCGCGATGCGGCGGCTGTGCGGATTGAGAGGCGCGCGACTGCGGGCCTCACCCTGCGCGGATCGTACAGCTTCTCCAAGCAGATGGACAACTATTCCGGGCCCACGGCCGTGCAGGATATGTACAATTTGCAGAAGGAATGGGCGGTGACGGCCTGGAACAACCCCCATGTCGTCTCGCTGAACTACGCATACGAACTTCCGTTCGGCCCCAACAAGTCCATCTTCAACTACTCGGATTGGCGGCGGTATCTCGTCGCGGGCTGGTCAGTCAACGGGACATCCACTCTGGTGAGCGGATCGCCCCTGAGCCCGCGTGCGAGCTTCAACAACACAGGCGGGGTGGTGCAGGCGGTGTATGTGAATATCGTTGAAGGGGTGTCTCCGAACGTGGAGAACCCCTCGGCGGAACTCTGGTTTAACCCTAAGGCATTCTCTCACCCCGACGATTTCACGATTGGGAACGCTTCCCGTAATTTGGCGAATCTCTATGGGCCATCGCGGCAAAACCACGACCTTTCCGTCAGCAAGCGCATCAATCTCAGTACGAGCCAGAGCCTGGAGTTCACGGCGGTAGGGTTGAACTTTCTCAACCACGCGAATCTGGACGACCCCGATACGCAGATCGGCACGGCGGCGGCGCCCAACGTCAACGCCGGGAGAATCGCTCAATCCGTGGGAGGCCGCATCATCCAGGTGGGCTTGCGGCTCAACTTCTAATGCGGATTCCCATGCGCCCCCTAGCATTGCTGCTGATTGCGCTGCTCACGGCCAGCCTTCTCCCGGCCGGCGCCCCGGAACAACCCGCGGCGCAAGGCGAAAAACGCAAGTCCAGCGGAGTGGAAGGAAAATCTCCGAAGAGCGGTAAACAGCGCCACCCCAGTATCCTTGTGCCGGTCTGGATTGGGGGAGGCGCTGGGGCGGATCTGAGCCCAGGTTCGTTTACGGCCAAGTTTGCATCCGCGCCGGCGAAGGTCACTTCCGTACGGGGCGGAGATACCCCCTTGCTCCTGTTCGTCACCATCGACTTTTCAGAGGCGCTCATTCTGACGGAAGCCGCGAAAACCGCCATCGTTCAGGCGATCCGCGACACGAAGCCGCAAGTTTATCCATCGCTACTCCGCATCCCCGAACAGCCAATGGTGCTGCTCGACCCTTCCACGGATCGGGACGCCTTCGCGGAGGCTCTGGGAACGCTGCCGATGAGCGGGCGGGCCGGATTTTTCGAGATGGTGGATGTGATTGCCGGAGTCACTGACCCGGTGATGCGCCAGAACCCGGTTCGGGCGGCGGTGCTCTACCTCACGGATAGCGAGATCAGTAATTATCGCCAGGACTACACGAACCCCGTGATCAATTCCGCCGATAGCCGGGATCTGAGCCGGCGATTCCCCGACGCGCTCATCCGGGAGAAAGTGAGCACGCTCACGAATGAACTCCTGCGCACCAGCGTGCCGATCTTCGTGGTTCACCTCAACTACCGGAACGACACCCTCAACGAGGCATATCAGACGGGCATCAAGCGGCTTGCTCAGGCCACCGGCGGGCGGAGCGTCTTCTGCCGGTCGATCGCGGAGATCCCCGTGGCGATTGGTGATATGGTGAATGCAATTCAGGCCATGGACATCGTGGAAGTGACAGTGCCGGATGGGGTTGGCGGTGCGGTTTCGCTGACGCTGGAGCACCCTTCCGGCCCGATCGAATACCGTAGTTTGTTCGATATTCCCAAGTAATTCCGAGGATGCCGCCCCGCCGCGCCGCGTTCCGCGGACAAGGGGGAAGCGGGAGACGTACAAGGAGCAATCGCATGACCGCATCCCAAAGCACTGGACGGAAGTCCACCAAGTGGCTGTGGGTTCTGATTGTCGCACTAGCCGCGCTTGCGGCCGGCTTGGCGGCAAGTGTGTTCGTTCACACCCGCAACCAGGAATTCGAACGGGAGCGGGCGGCAAAGATGGAAGCCGAGAGAAACGAATTGCTTGAGCAATCGTCGCAATTGCGGGAGAGGCTTTCGTCCATCCAGCACGCCATGGAAGAACTCGCCGCGGGCGGAAATAAGGAGGCGGAGCAGGCATTGCGGCGCCAGCGGGAACTGGAGAAGGCACGGTCCCGGGAAGCGGTCACCGCGGGACAATTCCAGCAGGCGCTCGGGGAGGCGAGGGCCTACAGCGACGAGCTATCGAAGAAGGTCGTGTCCTTGGAACAGGAACTCGCCGCGCTTCAACAGGAGAACGAACAAGCCCGGAAGAACGGGAGCGATCTGGAGAGCCAGCGCGAGAGTTCCCGGCGCCTGATCGCGGCGCTCCAGGAGCAGGTGAAGACCAAGGAAAAGACATTGGCTTCCCTCGAAGCGGCCTATCAGCGCTACAAGGATTCGAACCAGGAATCCAGCCGCCAGTTGGACGTGGTGACCAAGACGGTTGCGGATCTGGAGGATGTGAACCGGCGGCGCCTGCGCGTGCTCGAACAAGCCAGCCGCCGCATGAGGGAGTTGAGCGACAACCTGCGCACGATGGCCGTCCGCATCGACACGGATTCACGAGGGCAGAGCGGGATGGGCGCGGAGATCACGCGGATCCAATCCGCCGCGATGAACCTCGACGATCAGATCGCGCAGATCAATAACCTGAATGCGCAAGCGGCGAATTTAGAGAGAAGATTGGAGCAGGCGCGCGGTTCCAACTAGCCGCGCCTCGCGCCGCGCGGAAAACGCGGCTTTCCCCAGCCAAGGGTTTTGTCGGCAATGACGCGAAGCGGACACCGGCGGTCTATTCCGATTTTTATCAGCATGGGCATCCTTGTGGTTGCCCTTTCCGTCGCGCTGAATATCGGCTGGATCGTCATCAGTTGGCGCGAAGGGCTGCTCTTGGCCCTGGGGATGATCGTAAGCCTTCTGGTGATCACCGGAGTGGTGCTGAACACGATCTTTCTGGTGCGGGAGATCCGCCGGAATGAGCAGCAGGATAGCTTTCTGAATGCCGTCACCCACGAATTGAAAACGCCGGTCGCCTCCATCCGCCTTTATCTGGAAACGCTGCAATCGAGAGAAGTGGACCCCGCGACGCAGGCGGAATTCTACAAGACCATGCTTCGGGATACGGAACGTCTGCAGGGGACCATCGAAATGGTGCTTCGCGCGGGAGCCGTCAGTTCATCCCGGAACCAGCGCAGCCCCGTCCGTGTGAATCTGGCGGAGTTGGCGGCGGAAGCGCTGGAGATCTGCCTGCGCCGCTACCACATCACGGAAGCGCAACTGCGTTTCACGAATCGTTGCGTCACCCCCTCACAATGCGAAGTGCTGGGAGACCCGGACGATCTTCAGGCGGCAATGGTGAACCTGATCGATAACGCCGTGAAGTATTCCGAAAAGGAGATTCAGGTGGAGGCCACCGTGCAGGCGGGCGAGCCGGGGCGCGTCCAGTTCCGCGTGAGCGACGAAGGAGTGGGGATCTCCCGGTCGGAACTGGGCCGGATCTTCAAACGCTTCTATCGGGGCCATGCCGTGGGAAGCCTTCGCGTGAAAGGCACCGGTCTGGGCTTGTACATCGTTCGCAGCATCGCGAGGAGGCATTCCGGCAAAGTGACCGCGGAGAGTGAAGGGCCGGGGCGCGGAAGCATCTTCACGCTGGACCTGCCCGCCGCGCCGGCCCGGCCTTCCCTCCCCCCAGCCACCGCGAATGAGCCCACCGCGGAGACGGAGCGTATAGTCGCGCCATGAATCCTTTTCCCGAGCAACTCACGAAGTTCGCGTGGGCCAGTCCGGAGACCCCCACCCGGCGTCTGCTGGTGGTGGAAGACGAGAACCATATCGCCGTTGGATTGCGATTCAACCTGGAAGCGGAAGGCTACACGGTGACGCTTGCCGAGGACGGCGAGAACGCGCTGCGGCTATGTACGCAATCGGTGGAGCCGTTTGATCTGATCGTCCTCGATGTCATGCTGCCGGGGATCTCCGGGTTCGAAGTGGCCCAGACGCTTCGCGCGGCTGGGAACTACGTGCCGGTGCTGATGCTCACCGCGCGAGGGAGGCCGGAGGATGTCGTGAGCGGGTTTGCCGCCGGCGCGGACGACTATCTGCCGAAACCATTCGAACTCGCGGTGCTGCTCGCCCGCATTCAGGCATTGCTGCGCCGCACCTACTGGGCAAGACATACGGAGAAGCCGGGAAAGGCCAGCCCCCCGAACGGGCTTCCCGTCTGTTTCGAACTGGGCGAGAAGGTGATCCTGTTCGACGACCTTAAGATCCTCGACGGAGAGCGGGAGGTGCCGCTGACGTTGATGGAATCGAACCTGCTGAAGTATCTCATTGAGCACGAAGGCCGGGCCGTAAGCCGCAAGAGCCTGCTCGAAGACGTGTGGGGACTGCATGAGGATACAGACACGCGCGCAATCGATAATTTCATCGTGCGGCTCCGCCGGTATCTCGAAGACGATCCGCAGAATCCGAAACATCTGCTTACCGTGCGGGGCGTGGGATACCGCTTCGAATCCGGCGGCGGCGAGTAAGGGCTGAGGGAAAAGGCAGTTGGCAAGGGCATGCGCGTGTGGCGCTCGTTGTACTGTTACCCTGAAGAAGGTGGCACGCACCGCATGAGCATTTTCTACTCCCGCGAAGATTTGATCGCGCAACGGGCGGAATGGAAGTCGGCTGGAAAGAAGGTCGTCTTCACGAACGGGTGTTACGACATCCTGCACCCGGGTCATGTGCGCCTGCTTGAACGGGCGCGGGATTTGGGCGACGTGTTGATTCTGGCGCTCAATACGGACGATAGCGTGCAGAGGCTGAAGGGCCCTTCGCGGCCAATGCTCGATGAGCAGACCAGGGCAAGACTCGCCTTGCAACTGGAGGCGGTGGATGCGGTCGTCCTGTTCGACGAAGACACGCCCCGTGAGTTGATCGCCGCCGTGCTGCCGGACGTTCTCGTGAAAGGCGCGGATTGGGCTCATTTCATTGCAGGCAGGGAAGAAGTGGAGGCTGCGGGAGGCCGCGTGGAAGCCTTGCCTCTGGAACCCGGCTACTCGACAACGAATTTGGTGGAAGTCGCCCTCGGCCGATAGCCGGCGGGGGCCGGTCGCTACGTTTTGCTGGAGAATCGGATCGCGCAGTTGCTGGTGGCGCTGGCCGCGGAGGAACCCTTCGCGGAAGGGATGCGTGCGTTCGCGGCGGCCCAGGAGGGCGCGCCCATCCAGCAGCGTCTTAGCGGGCTGAATGCCGAAGCGAAAGCGCTTTACCTTACCCTCGCCGCATGGCGGCTCGAACGGCCCATCCTTGCGGTAACCGCAAGCAACAAGGAAGCGGAGGCATTGCATCGCTCCGCGCTGGCGTTTTCTCGATTCCTGCCGGGCAGCGGCCGGCGGAATCCTCCTTTACTGCTTCCGGCTCTCGACGTCCTCCCATTCCAGCGGCTATCTCCGCACGGCGCAATCCTCAAACAGCGCGCCATCGCCCTGCACCGTATTTCGACGGATCAGACGACGCTCGTCGTGACTCCAGTCGCCGGGGCCTTGCTGCGTACCGAGGATCGCGCTTTTTACCAGCGCCTCCCGCTCCGCCTCGGGAAGGGGGAAGAAGTTCTGCTCGAAGACGTGGCGGAGTTCCTCGATGCGGCGGGATACCGGCGGAACGAGCCCGTCGAAATGGTGGGAGATTACTCCGTGCGCGGCGGCATTCTCGACATCTTCCCGGCGGAAGAATCGAACCCCGTCCGGATCGAGTTCTTCGGGGATGAGATCGAATCGATGCGCTCCTTCGACGCCGGCACTCAACGCTCCCTGCAGCCGGTCGCGGAGAGCGTGATTCTGCCCTTGCTCGAATATCCCCAATCGCATGGATTATTCGCTGAACTGCGGGAAGCGCTCGGCGAGAGCATCGTTCCCGTCGCGGCGCCCTTCGAGGGGTGGCCGCAGGCGGTGGCCGCGGTCCGGGACCGGCCGCAAAGCGTGTTGGACCTGTTGCCCCATGTGCTGCTGGTTATGGATGAGCCGGCTCAGGTGCAGGCGGCGGCAGAGAAGCTTTGGCAGCGCCTGACCGATGCCGATTCCTGCTTCTTTCCTCCCGAGCGCGCGTATTTTCGTTACGAAGAATGGGCCGCTTCGGCAAAAGCCCGGCCCAGCCTGCTGCTTGAGCAGCTTGAACTGCTCAATTCCGCCGGGGGTGGCGGGCGAGCCATCGAGATCCCGGCAAGGCCGGGCTTCCGCTTCCATGGCCACGTCCCGCAGGCGATCGAGGAAGCGAAGCATCTTCGGGAGCAGGAATATACCACGGTCGTCTTCGCCGCCAACGCCGGTGAACTCGAACGGATGGCGGATATTTTCGAGGAGTATGATTGCCCATTTGAGATCGACCTCCCCACGGACGACCCCGCGCGGGACGCACTCGCGAAGCGCAACTACCGCACCGTGGCGCAGGCGCGCATTGTGCTCGCCCGCGGGGATCTGGCCAACGGCTTCCTGCTGCCGGATTCGAAGCTCGCCTTCTTCGGCAATGAGGATCTGTTCGAGCGCTCCGCGATTTCACCGGAACCCGCTTCGCGCCCAGGGCAGCATCTGGCCTCCTTCACGTTGGATGTCTCGGACCTCAAGCCGGGCGATTTCGTCGTTCACGCGGAGCATGGGATCGGACGATTTCTCGGGCTCAAGGAAGTTCACCAGGATGGCGCGAAGACGGACTTCATGCTCATCGAGTACGCCAATGAGAGCAAGCTCTACGTACCGTTGACGCGCATGGACCTGGTGCAGAAGTACCGCGGAGGAGGAGACTCAAGACCGCAAATCGACCGGCTCGGAGGCGCCACCTGGCAACGGACCAAATCTCGCGTCAAGGCGCGAATGCGCGACATGGCCGATGAGTTGCTGAAGCTCTACGCCCAGCGCAAACTCGCCCGGGGCTTCTCGTTTTCCGCGGATTCGAATTGGCAGCGCGAGTTCGAGGACTCCTTCGAGTACACGGAAACGCAGGACCAGGCGCGCGCGATTACCGAGATCAAGCGCGACATGGAAAGCGAGCTTCCGATGGACCGGCTCCTCTGCGGAGACGTCGGCTATGGCAAAACCGAGGTGGCGATGCGGGCGGCCTTCAAGGCGCTCGGCGATGGGAAACAGGTTGCCGTGCTCGCGCCCACCACCGTGCTCGCCTTTCAGCATTTCGAAACCTTCAAGCGGCGCTTCGCGGCATTCCCAGTGCGCATCGATTCCGTCAGCCGCTTCCGCACCGCGAAGGAAATCAAGCAATCTCTGGAAGACCTCGCGGCGGGCAGGACCGACATCTTGATTGGCACTCACCGGCTGCTTTCGAAGGACGTCCAGTTTCACGATCTGGGCCTGCTCGTGGTGGATGAGGAGCAGCGTTTCGGCGTGCGGCACAAGGAGCGGCTCAAGCAGTTGCGGCACAATGTGGATTCGATCGCGATGTCCGCGACGCCCATCCCCCGGACACTGCACATGTCGCTGCTGGGGCTCCGCGATCTTTCCGTGATTGAGACGCCCCCGAAGGACCGGCTTTCGATTCACACCGTGGTGGCGCGGAACGAGGACGAGATCGTCCGGACCGCACTCGAGCAGGAATTGGCGCGGGGCGGCCAAGTCTATGTCATCCACAACCGCGTGGAGACGATCTTCTCGCAGGCGGCGCGCATCCGTGAATTGATGCCCGGCGCGCGGATCGGAGTTGGGCATGGGCAGATGGCCGACGCCGACCTCGAAAAGGTGGTGCTCGGCTTCATGCGCCATGAGTTCGACGTGCTGGTTTCGACGAGCATCGTCGAGAATGGCCTCGACATTCCGGCGGCCAACACCATCGTCATCGAGAATGCCGACCGCTTCGGCCTCTCGGAGCTATACCAGTTGCGCGGGCGCGTGGGCCGTTCCAACCGTCGCGCCTACGCCTATTTGCTGGTGCCCCCCGACGGCTCCCTCTCCGACATCGCCCGCAAGCGTCTGGCCGCTCTCAAGGAATTTTCCGATCTGGGAGCGGGCTTCAAGATCGCCGCGCTCGATCTCGAACTGCGGGGCGCGGGCAACCTGCTGGGCGGCGAACAGCACGGGCATATTGACGCCATCGGCTACGACACGTACATGTCGATGCTCGAGGAAACCGTGCGCGAGATGCGCGGCGAGGATGTGCCTCCCGAGATTCACTCCGCCATCAACCTGGGGCTCGAAGTACGCATCCCGGCCACCTATGTGGAAGATGAACAGCAGCGCCTGCGCGCCTACAAGAAGATTGCAGACATCGTGCATCCGGCAGACGCCCAACGGGTGATGGACGAACTGCGCGACCGCTATGGCGCCCCGCCCGAAGAATTGGCGCATCTGGTGGAGTTTTCGCTATGCAAGAGCATTGCGAAGGAATTGGGCGTGGAAACGCTCGAGAAACGCGGCCAGTATTTGCAAGTGAAGTTCCATCCGCAAACCCGGATGAACCCGGAGAACCTGATGCGCATGGTGCAGCGCACCGAAGACGTGCAGTTCACGCCGGCCGGAGTACTTCGGCTCCCATTGAAACCCTGGGACACGCCGGGCCATCTACTTTCCCAGGTAAAAGCCTACCTGTTGGATCTCCAATAATTTCTTCGAGATAATAGAATGCGTATGCGATTTTCTCTTGGGTGCGCCCTTTTGCTCCTCGTTTCGG
>JADYZL010000385.1 GCA_020853155.1 Bryobacterales bacterium | reverse complement strand
TCCATGGATTGCGCCAGATTCCATAGTTCCTCAATGTACGTGTCCACGCGGTTGGCAGCGTTCAGATAGAGATCGTAGCGCCCGCCATGCGCCCATTCATCCGTCTCCCCCAGCGCCAGATAGAAGACGCGCGGACGGGCGGCGCGGAAATACTCCTTGGCGAGCAAAAACACCGGCGCGTCGAAGGGTTCCGATTCCCAGATGCCCGTCTCCGCTTTCACCCGGTTCAACAGATCGATCCGCTCATTGGGCGCCATCGTTCGCAGGGGCGTGTAGCCGTCGTTCACCAAAAGGCCGGAGCGCTTGGCATTCAGAATGTAGGCGAAGCGGTCCCAGGCTCCGAAGGCCGCGATCCGGTCCCGGAACCCTTCGCGCGAGTTCAGCCACTCCAGCACGTTTACATTCGGGTTATCGATCGCATCGTTGCTGTCGATCCGGTTATCGGGCGCGCCGGTGAGCAACTCGCTATAGCCGGGATAGGAAAAGTTCATCCCGTTCGTCACGTAGGCATCGGAGCCGCGATCCCGGTTGCCGAAGAGCTGCCCGTGTTTCGCGACGGTCTTCCAGACGAACGGCATCAGCCGTTCCCGGCGCTCGGCGGGCGAATCTTTCCAGAAACGCGCGCGCAGCGCGTCCGGTTCCGAGACGCCGCCCGCTTTCTTGTCGATCAAGGCCGCGTCCGCACCGCGAAAAACCTCTTCCCAGCGCAGCCCGTCGGTGGTGACGAAGAGGATGTTCTGCGTGTGGTTTCCCGTGCTTTGCGCGAGCGCGTAGGGCGCGCTCAGCATGGAACTCGCCGCTGCCAGAAAGGTTCGCCGGTCCATGGTGTACTCCCTGAACAAATCGCCCGATTACCTCGCCGCGGAAGCGGACCGGGCGGCTTCCTCCCGCTTCCTCCCGCGAGCATATCATGCGTCGAGCGAACAGCCTCCGCGGAAGCTGCGGCAGTGTGGATCTCTAGTGAAGCCGCCGGTTCTCCGGGCGGAGCAGATACGAGGCGAGGGCTAACGCGAGCATCGCCAGCGGCGCGGCAACAGCGAGCCAGGGGTCGCCCTTCGCAGCATGGGAATACGCGGCACTTGAGAGTTCGAACACGAAGCCGGCGTAGGCCCACTCCTTGAGCCGGGGGAACCCAATCAAAAGGACCGCCGCCACGCCGAGCAGATTCCACGCCCCGAGCAGCGGCAGCAGATATTCCGGGTAACCCAGATGGCGCATCGCTCCAAGCGCCGGTTCCGTTTGCATCACGCTGAGAATACCGGCAACCACCATCAGGAGACAGAACGGAACGGTTGCCACCCAATACGAGGTGGAACGTTGATAGCGCATCACCTTCAATGCTACCGTCAACGCCGCCGCTCTTCGCCCGTTGCGTCGCCCGCCCCCGGTGTCACTGAGGAAAGTTTACGTGGGTGAACGAGCGGCCCGGGATGCCTGGTTGCAGCTACCGCGCCGCCACAATCCGGTAATCCCGCGTGCTGCCAGCTACCGTCGCGGTTTCCAGCAAGACCTCCAGGCGGGTGAGGTTCCCACCGATATTGCCCCCCAGCAAGCCTTCCACCTGCTTCAGGCCGCGCGGCCTGGTAAGGAACTCGCTGGCCGCGAACGTGGATTCGCCGCTGGTTCCGGCGATCAGCACCACCTTTCCACTTCCATACAGCCCTGGGAGAATCGCCACCCTGCCATAGGCAACCCCGTTCTGGGCATCCTTGGCGTGAGCGCGGTATTCCGGCTGCTCCCCCTTCTTCGGTGCACGATTTCGAAATATGCCCGCGGAGATGGCGTCGGCGTACTCCATCGCAAATTGCAAGTCCTTCTCAAACAACGCCACCCAAGGATTGGCCCGCCGCCCTCCCAGAATGATAAAGTCCCCGCCGCGCTCAAACGTATTCATGTTCACGTTGCGTGCATGGATCACCCGCACGTCGGAATCGCTCGGGATGCTCCTGGCGAGTTGAACGGCAGCCCGGACGTCATTCCCATTGGTGAGGGGCAATTCGCGGATGACGTCGAACAGCTTGGGCGCCCCCGCGAGCGCGCCGGGAGCCTCAAAGATACTCTTCGAAGTGTAGTCGCTGAGGCTCGACAATCTCCCCTTCGAGATTTGCAGTTGCATGTGAAGGGCGTCGGAGCCGATGATCGCCACCGTCGCGTGCGGCCCGAGAACGCGGTTCAGGAGAGACTCTCCCGCCGTACTCGCGTCGATCTTCGCACCCGCTGCGATCTCCGCGCTCAGGCGGCGGTTTTCCAGAATTAAATAGCCGATCAGCAGCACAGCCAGGCATGCCGCCGTGACGCCGATGACCGCTCGTAGGGAAAGCACCCTCCTTCCGGTATCGCCGGCGCCCTGGCTTGGATGGATTTCGGCACGAGCCTCGAAGTGCAATATGTAGCTCCCTTTCGGCATCTCCATGCGGAACGTGTCCAGCGCGCCTTCTGCGTCATAGTATTCCCTCAGTTTGGTTCGCAGGGCGCGCGCCGTGGCCCGCACGATGTTGTTCTCCGCCGGGCTGAAATCCGGGCCAAGCTGAAAGACATGGATGCCGATCTGCTGTTCGCTCACGTTCGGGTCGTTTCCGCTCAACGATTGTGTTCCCACGAACCGCAGGAACTCCCGCAAGCGCGGGCTCTTGCGAAAGGACGCACTCTCCAGCACGCGGTGTAGCGCTTCCCGATGTGCTTGGGTCTCCGCCGATGAGGGTGCCCGTAAGTCAATGACTTCAGGAGGTATTTCCAGGTGATTCACAGGGAAACTACTCATTTTTCACTCCCGTTCCGAGCATCATACCGGGTACCATGACCCCATGCAACGGCTGGATGCGGCGTCGTCAGCATCCGCAAATCGGGGGAGATCTAAGAATGTCTTGGAAAATGCTTCGGATCGCTTTGCTTGCCTTGCTCTGGCTCGCCTGCGGCAGCATGGGAGTCTATAGCCAGGGAATCAGCGGCACTATTGCTGGAGTGGTGTTTGATGCGGGCGGCGCTGTCGTCCCGGATGCCAAGGTGACGCTCGTCAATGAGGGGACCGGCTTCGCTCGCGAGGCAACCACAAACCAGCAGGGCCAGTATGTGGCGTACTCCCTGCCAGTAGGACCGTATAGCATCACTGCGGAGAAGCCCGGCTTTCAGAAGCTGGTGCGCACGGGCGTCACGCTGGCATCCGCGGACGCGCTGACGGTGGATCTAACGCTTTCGGTTGGCGACGTGCAGCAGACCGTCGAGGTCACCGAATCCACGCCCCTATTGCAGGCGCAATCGGCCATGGTCTCGGCGCTCGTTTCGAATGAGCAAATCATTGAGATCCCGCTGCAAAGCCGCACGTTCACGGGGCTACTGCTGCTAAGCCCCGGCGCCACGCAGGGCTCCAGCGGCAACCTCACCACCTCGCCTTACGCCATGCGGGGCAATACGAACATTAGCGTGAATGGTTCGAGCGCCCAGAACAACAGCTACTTCATCGACGGCATGGTGAACCGCAATCTTTGGCTGAGCACGCTCATCATGGT
>JADYZL010000384.1 GCA_020853155.1 Bryobacterales bacterium | reverse complement strand
TCTTCGTCCAGTGCCAGTAAAGGTCCCAGGTCTCCTGCTTCTCGATATCCCAGATCGCGTGCGTGGGAAGTTGATACCCGGTCTTCTGGTCGGTGATCAGCGGGAAATCCGGGCGGCTGCGATAGAGAGCGGAGGGCGTGTGGGAATACCAGTGCGTCATGGTGCCGGTGTCCTCCGGGTGAAGCAAGCCGCGGTCGGCCGCATACGCCAGCACCGCGCGGCGAAGTTCGCCCCGGTACTTCAGCGGCCAGAACGACGTTCGATCGTTGTAGCTCCGGTCGACGCCGTCGGGGTCTTTGCCGTCCTCGGGAGGATAGGGGACTTCGCCGGGGAAGGCGCGCTGGAACAGATCATCGATGCCGGTGCGCAGCATGAAAAGATTGAAGCGCTTCTTCACGAGCCAATCGATTTCGCGCTTCCAATCCTCCAGATCCCAGTGTTCCGCCTGGAAGCGATGCAGCCCGCGATGGGCAAAATAGCGCAGCCCTCGATATTCGAAGCGTGGCTTCTCCGTGACATCGAGGCCTGCCACGTCGATGGATGTCCGTTTGGGAAGGATGTCGCCATCCCAGAAATACTCAGCATCCGCTCGGCGGTGGAAGAAGTCGTAGACGGCGTAGAGCGTGGAGCGGCCGGAGCCTCCGGCCAGCACCAATATGCTCCGCCCCTCTTCGGGAACGGAGAGAAGGCGGTAGCCATCGCCCCCATACTCGATGCCAAGCGAGCGCGTTCTTCCCTGCTGAATGAGCTGATGCACCAGCGGGTTCACGGAATCGGAACCGATGAGGATGAGGTCCCCCGGAGGGGGGCTCGTACGAAATGGCAGGATGTATTCAACAACCGCGGGGCGGGTTCCCGTAACCTGCTCCCAAAGCGAGGCGAACGTCTCGCCCGCGATGGCGTAGGCCTTGTCGCCTCGCAGCGGCGTTACCACCGTCACGGCGCGGGATTGGCTGGCGGCGCAGTCGGTGAGAACCGCAAGCAGGAAGAGTGCGCGAAGCAAAAGGGAACTCGCTCTCATTCGATCTACCTCCCCGGTCCCAGGGTGTTCTCCAGTTTCGGCAGGGATGTGATGGGCAGTTGACGGATTGGGTTCAGGAAGCCGCCGTCATAGGGAATGGCGTCAATGTTGAAGCCGGGTTCGCTCCAGGCCACGACGCCGGCTTCGCCCACGGTTGGCAGCGTTACGTCGAGGGAATCCCAGGTTGTCTGCATCATGCCCATGATGCCGAGTTTCTTCGACGTATCCACCATTTGAACCGCGTTCTTTCTCACCTTCCACGGGCAGGCAACTACGGGAAAGCCCTTCTCCTGGAAGTACTGCATCACAGGCCATTCCGTGGTGGCGCTGTAGTTCCAGGCAGCCATGATCACGTTCTTCGGAAGCTCTTCGAGAACCAGGTGGCTGTTGAATGGCGGGATGCTGTTGGCGGGCGATAGTCGCCCAAGGGTGGGGTGGTCCCGCTGGATGAACATGTCGTGCCACATGAAGACCTGGATGTTGCGTTCACTGAAATAGCCCACGATCTTCTTGAGGTGCGCCGTGAGCGTGGCGCGGGGATTCTCGCCGCGGCAGAGGTTGCTTTCCATCAGGCCGCGATGCCCCCAGGCCTCGTCGAGGCCGAGGTGGAAGTACTTGGGATTCTCGAATAGCGCGAGCAATTCCCCGTACCGGTCAAAGAGTTGCCCATAGATCGCCGGATTGGTAAGGCAGAACGACCAGCCATCCTCTTCGTAGAGCGGCTTGAACTGCGGGAAGCGGTCGAGCACCACGTGCTGCGCGGAGTTGCCCCGCATGCCGCTAGCATGCCCCCAGGAGTTGAGCATTGGGATCATCTCCATCTGGAGCGCTTTCCCCAGATGGATGAGGGGCCGGATTTGCTCCGGAGTGTAGGTGTGCTCATAGGCCGTCTCGGGATGGCTGGCGGATTTGAGAGACGCCCAGGGTTCAAGTACGATCGCGTTGTACTTGTAGCGCGCGGCTAGCAGAATAGCCTGCCTCACGCCTTCCAGTTCCGTGTTCGGGAAGATGCAGATGTGCAGGCTGCGGAAGCCAAGCTGCGGGTAATCAACCATGCTGGCGCCCGCGACCTCGGAGAGGCTGCCGGTCTTGGTGACCATCTGCAGCAGGGTCATGCCCCCGTAGAGCAACCCTCGCGGGGTTTCGGCCACGATCACCACGCGATTGGCGCCCGTTTCGAGAAGGTACTTTTCGTCTCCCGGTGCAGCTTTGTAGCGGGCCGCCTGGGCGCTGGCCTCCAGTTGGGCTTTCCCGCGCGGGCTGCCGGCGAGAGCGAGCACCACCTCCAGGGCGCCCTTCGTCCCCTTCGCGCCCGCAATGCCATGGAGACGGCGGAACTCTTGCTCCAGAACGCGGCCGATTTGCCGCTCTTCCGGGCTGGTGGCGCTGATCGCGATCCCGCGACCCACCGGAACGGCGGCTGGCGTCCACTCCACGTGCCGGGGCGGCGGGGTGATGAGAGGCGCGGCCAGGGCTGGCTGTGCCGCGAGAATCAGGAAGGAGGCGAGTACGGAGTAAAGGAATGCTCGTTTCATCGGTGACTTCCATTCATGTGACGGGAGACATCCGGTCCGGTTCCGCCACTAGTTTCGTTGATCTGGGGTGAATCCGCTTGACCGAGGATTCGCGATTGGCGAATGATCGGCTTATGGAATTTCGGGAGATTCGGAGCTTCGTCGTTCTGAGCGATCTGCAAAACATCACACGCGCGGCAGAGGTGCTCCATCTGAGCCCGGCCGCCGTACACAAACAGATTAAGATGCTGGAGCAGGAGCTTGGTGCAAGGCTCTATGAGAAAGCAGGGCGGCGGCTGCGATTGACGCAAGCCGGAGAGACGCTGCTGCCCTATGCGCGGGACCTGATGGTGCGCTGCCGCGAGACCGTCGCCGCATTCGAAGAATGGAAGGATGCGAAGCGGGGCCTGCTGCGGCTGGGGAGCGGAGCGGGCATCAGCGTGATCGTTCTTCCGCGGCTTCTGAGTCTCTTCCGGTCGAGTTATCCGGATATCGAGGTGACCGTCGATACGGGGAGTACGGCGAGCTTGGTTCACGCCCTCGGCGAGGCGGCGCTCGATGCAGCGATGTTCGTCGCGCCGGAAGCGATGGATGCTTCGGGGCCGGATATCGTTGCCTCCTGGCCGTACCGGATCGTTGCCGTGGCGGCGCGCGAGTTTGGTGGCGGCGAACGGACGATCGGCGATCCGCGCGAGCTGCCATTCGTGCTGTTCAAGGAGGGCTCGCAGATCGAGCGCGCCATTGACGCGCATTTCCTGCGCCTTGGCGTGCAGCCCCGTGTGGTGATGCGTTTCGATCATGCGGAGGCAATCAAATCCATGGTTCGCATTGGTGTGGGCATCGGCATGCTCCCCCGGTGGTCCGTGAGTGCGGAACTGGCATCGGGAGACTTCGTGGAAGTGAAGTTCGACGATGCCACGCCGCTGAAATCGAGAATCGTGCTGGCCGTGCGGCGGGGCGGCATTCTGCCACCCGCCGTGCGCGGCCTGGTCGAGATTGCCCGCCACGAAGTGGACCTTCTCGACCGTGAGTGAGCGGCGCGCCTGGTTACAGACGCTTGTGCCTTTCGAACACCGCCACCGGGTCTTCACCCCGCGTGAACTCCACCCGGGCAAGGTCCTCAATGCCTTTCACGCGCTCGCATTCCTCAAGTACGGCCACCGTTAGCTCACGGGGAACCACCAGCACGCCGTCGTAATCGCCGAAGATAAAGTCCCCCGGGTTCACTTGCACGGCGGCGGTGAGTTCTCCGCTGATCAGAATGGGAACTTGGTATTCGAGCAGCGCCCAGCGCCCGAAGGCTTCCACCGGGTTCCGTGCCGTCGAGAACACGGGGAAATCCATCGCGAGCAGGTGTGTGGTATCCCGGACCGCGCCATCGACGAGAGCGCCCGTAGCCCCGTGAGCGCGGGCGCTGCTTGCGCTGAGTTCTCCGTAGAGAGCGACGGGAAAGGGCGTGCCCCGATCCCGCACCTCGATGCAGGGATACTGCATCTGCCGGATCATCTCAAGCCGCTTGTAGCGCTTGCTTTCATCGCGGATGCAGCTCATGGTGCCCTTCACGGTGAAGGCCGGCCCGGCGATCCGGGAATTTGGATCGAGCGGCGAGATCTGGTGCGAGAGCACCTGATGCGGTCGCCCGAAGTGTTCCAGAACGTCGTAGATCAAACCACCGTACAACTGCCGGTATCGATCGCAGATGTCTTCCACGTTCACTTCGTGGTCCGTCAAATAGTCTGTTTGCGTTGACAAGATCTTCCCCTTTGCCTCGGCGGATCCCTGGAGCCTACGTGATTCGAGGGAGCCGCCGTGATTCTCCTTCGTTAGTTAGAACTCCAGCCGGAGGCCGAAGCGGAACTGCCGCTGTCCGCCGGCGCTGAGCACTTTCATGAAGTTCGCGCTGGAGGAATCGGCGTTAGGCGTCCCAAACTGCGGGGTGTTTGTGAGATTGAACGACTCCGCGCGGAATTCGCCGAGAAGACGCTCCGTAATCCGGAACCGGCGGTAGATGCTGGCATCGATGCCGGCGACGCCGGGGGCGCGGAGGATGTTGCGGCCGCTGGTTCCAAAGCGAACGTCCTTGACGGTCGCAAAAGCCGCCGGGTCATAGTAGTAGCCGCCGG
This sequence comes from Bryobacterales bacterium, assembly GCA_020853155.1. Classification (GTDB taxonomy): domain Bacteria; phylum Acidobacteriota; class Terriglobia; order Bryobacterales; family Bryobacteraceae; genus JACTMJ01. The sequence continues at coordinate 5,574 of JADYZL010000384.1, read as the reverse complement.
GCCCAACCTGGTTGAGTTTCTCGACGTTGGACTTCACCTGATCCGCGGTCTGCGAGTTCGAAACGGCGTTGAGCGACGTGCCCGGTGCGGACACCGTGAACGGCCTGCCCTTGAAGGCGTAGAAGATCCCGTTTGCCTGCCATCCGCCGAGGATGGCGGAGGCCAGGCCGCTGGATAGGAATTGCTTCCCTTTTCCGAATGGAAGTTCGTAGGCAAATCCCATCTGGAGGTTGTGCGGGATGTCAAAGCCGGCGCGGGCGTAGTTGCGGCCGATCACCGGCGCCCAGTTCCAAAGCAATCCGCCCCAACCGTCGTCGTCCTGCATGTCCATCGCTTTCGACCACGTGTAGGCGCCCTTCAGCATCAAGCCACCACGGAAGGCGCGGTTCAAGGTGGTCTGCAACGAATGATAGTTGCCCCCCGCCCAGCCGTTCATGAACAGCGTGGATGCCGTGCGGCCGAACTTCTGGTTGAAGGGCTGCCCGGCGCGGCCGGTGCCCGGAGGCGCGTTGTTGGCTTCCCAATCGACGAAGCTCTTCACAGTCTTCGTGGCGACGTAGCCCGCGCTGGCCACAAACCCGCCCGGCAATTCACGCTCCAGGATGAGGTTCCAGGATTGGATGTAGCCCCGGTCCACGCGGCGCTCGCCGTCCGGCCGCCAGAGGGTGCGGATGCTGAAGCGCGTCGGCAGTTGATAGGAGCCGGCCGTGGGGTCCTCGCCCGTGAAGAGTGGGATTCCTTGGCTCAACGGTGCGAAGGATTGATAGCTGTTGGGCGCGGTGAACGATGCATCAATCGTCATCGGGTAGCTGCCCCGGAACGGCCGGCTAAGCACCATCGGATTGTAGGTAAGGCCGTAGCCTGCGCGGATGACGGTTTTCGGCGTGATGCGATGCGTGATGCCGAGCCGGGGTGCGAAGAGCTTCTTGCTCGTGCCGATGCCGAGATCCGTCGGGTTGCCGCCGAGCCCGCCGCGATACTGGATGTTCGTCTCCGGATCGTAGAACTCGATGCCGGTATGCGCTCTTGAAAGCAGCGGGAATAACTCGTAGCGCAGGCCCGCGACGAGGGTGGTGCGGGAGGTGACCTGCCAGCGGTCGCGCACATAGAAACCCATCTGCCACTCGTGCGTATTCATGCTCTCCCACTGCACGCTCTTCGACGCGGCAGTGGAGAGGCCCAGCAGGAAAGTGGCATAGCTGTTGAACTGGTTCGTGGCCGCACCGCCGTTGAGAGCGGTGGGTCCCGCGCCAAAGGTTAGGCCTCCGCGCGGCCCGGAGCCCAACTCCGGCTGCCAGTGGTTCAGGTAATGACGCACGCCGTCGAACCCGAAGCGGATATCGTGCTTCCCGCGAAGCCAGCCCACGTTTGTGGTGATGTTGTAGTTCTGATCGCGCTGGAAGGCGGGGTTCCAGCTATCGGTATCTCCCAGCGAGGTGTAGCCGCCAATCGCGATGATCGGCATTCCGCTCTGCCGGATGTCCGGGCCGTTCGTACCGGGGATGCCCCAGGTCTCGAGGCCAATGTTCTTCCCATAGTTGGGTGGCGTCACGTCGATGAGATTGCGCGTGAAACCGATGACGCCATCCACGACAACCGTGGAACTCGCTACCCAGGTGTGGCCGATGGAAGCGAGCTGGGCGCGATTGTATCCGGTGCCGGAACCCGTATCGCAGAGGCCGGAACCGCCAGCGGGCCCGAGTGACGGATTGCAGTGGCCGATGCCGCGCATGAAGCTGTACTTCGCCCACAGGCTATGGCTGGCTGTCCGGTTCCAGTTGGTCTTGATGTCGAACTGGTCCCGGTCCAGCTTCTGATTATCGGAATTGTAGAAGTTGGCGGCCACACCGCCCTGCGTCGGGGAGGGAACCAAGCCCGCGATCTTCTGGGAGATGGCGCTCTGGCGCCCTTTCGGAATGATGTTCCCGGCGAACAACTGTCGCCCTTTCCCGTCAGAGCTGCCCGATGCGGGGTCGTAAATCTTCGTGTTGTAAGCGCTGAAGTTGCCCTCGCGCTGGTCGGCGGTCGGCACGGTGAAGAGGCCGTAGCGGTTGACGCGCTCCCGCGTCGTTTCCCAATCGCCGAAGAAGAAGAGCTTGTCCCGCTTGATCGGGCCGCCCAGCGTGAAGCCATCGATGTTCCGGATGCTCTTGGGCTTGTTGGGCGTCCGGGTTTCGAAGAAGCCCCAGGCGCGCAGATGCTGATTGTCGTGATAGCCATAAAGAGAACCGTGCAGATCGTTCGTTCCGGACTTCGTGACCACCGTAACCGCCGCGCCGCCGGCCAAGCCTTGCTCCGCGTCGAAGTTATTCGTGGTGATGTTTACGGTCTCGATCGTCTCCGAAGGGGCGACATACGCCACATGGTGGGGGAGCCACGTGGAGATGTTCACCGCACCGTCGAGCTTGGTGACGTTGTTGTTGCGATTGGTGCCGTTGACATTGGTCGTCAAGGCGCGCCCGGGGCGGGTGATCGCCGCGTTCTGGAAAGCGGCGGGGGTGGCGCCAGGCACCAGGTTGATGAGGCTCTGGTAGTTCCGGTAACCGCCGATGGGAAGGTTGTTGACCGTGCTGGCGCTAATCTCGCTGCTGACATCGGCCTTCTCCGTCTGCAGCGCCATCGCGCTGCCTTCCACCGTGATTGCTTCCGTCACGTCGCCTACTTCCAGACCAAAATCCTCTCTGCGAATGCTGTTGACGACGACTTGCACGGAGGTCCGCTTGGCGGCCTTGAAGCCGCTCAACTTGACCTCGATCGTGTAGTCTCCGCCCTGAAGATTCGGCACATTATAGGAACCGTCCGCCTGCGAAGTGACGGTGCGGACCTGGCCCGTGCCCTGGTTCGCCACGATAACTTCCGCACCCGCGACCGCCGCCCCGCTCGGATCCGTCACGGTTCCAACGAGGGTGCCGTAAAGTACCTGCGCCAGGCTTCCCGGCGCCATGAAAGCCATCAGCACCGCCAATGGAAGAGCCAGAGCAGTGCGGGAGATGTACGAAGAGAGAGTGTTCATGCGATGGCCCCCTAAAGCCATTTTCCCGATCATGTTCTGAAACGCCACTGAAGGGAAGCGAATTGTCTTTAATGTTCATTCACTTTTGGTGAAGCTATCGCTCAAGAATACCTTTCACGTTGAGTGAATTCTCCTTTGCGACTTTTAACTTTTCCGAGATGGCGAAGGCTAGTATGATCCAGAGAAATGTCACGACAGACCATGCCGAGTCCACAAGGCGCGACGAACGCCGGGCGTTGCACTCCGTGGCTGCTGCTCGCGATGTTCTGGCTGGTCTACTTTCTGAATCACGCAGACCGCCAGATCGTGTTCTCGGTGTTCCCACTTTTGAAGACGGAACTGAACCTGACAAACACCCAGCTTGGGCTGCTCGGTTCGTCGTTCCAATGGGTCTACGCCTGTCTCGTGCCCATCGCCGGGTTTCTGGGAGACTTCGTCTCGCGGAAACGAATCATCGTGAGCGCGCTGCTGTTGTGGAGCCTGACGACCGTATCGTCGGGCCTGGTCACGGGGTTTGCCTTGCTTCTGACGCTTCGCGCATTGACCGGCGCCGGGGAAGCCTTCTACTACCCGTCGGCAACGTCGATCATCGCGGATTATCACGGGGAGAAGACTCGCGCGCTCGCAATGTCGATTCATCAGACCAGCCTCTACTTTGGCGTCGTGGTTTCCGGAACGCTCGCGGGCTATCTCGGCGAGCAGTTCGGCTGGCGAAGCGCCTTCCTTGCATTCGGTATCGCGGGCGTGGCCGCGGCCGCAGTGCTGGTGCGCTTCCTGCACGAGCCCCAACGTGGCGGGGCGGATGCGAACGCGACGCAAGCGAAAGCGGCAGGAGATCGAAGTCAGATCAAAGGGGAAGACGCACCCGGCGTTCTGGCGCGCGTGGGCACGCTCTGCCGCACGCCTTCCGTGCTGGCTTTCGCGGGTTCGTTTTGCGGCATGAGCTTCGCGAGCGTGGCGGTCGTGACTTGGATGCCGGCGTATATCTACGGCCTCGGTGGCTTCTCGTTGGCGGAAGCCGGATTCCACGCCACTTTTTACCACCAGTTGGGCGCGTTTGCCGGCGTGCTGGCCGGGGGAGCATTGGCGGACGGCTTCGCGGCACGCTCGCCGCTGAGCCGCCCCTGGGTGCAGGCCGCCGGGCTGCTGCTCTCCGCACCTTTTCTCTATTGGATTGGCTCGGCCTCTTCCGCCGCCGCACTGTTTGCGGCCCTCGGGGTGTTCGGTATCTTCCGGGGCATCTACGATTCGAATCTGTTTGCATCTCTGTTCGAGGTGGTGGCTCCGGAGACCCGCGCCACCGCCACCGGATTGATGCTTTCGTTGGGATTCCTGGTTGGCGGGACTTCGCCCGTGGTGATCGGGAATCTCAGCCAGCAGTTTGGGCTGGGCCCGTCGCTCGGCGCGACTTCCGTCTGTTATCTGGCGGCCGGACTGTTGATGCTGGCCAACATCGCTTTCTGGTTCCAACCCGATTCCGCGCGGATGAAGGCCGCGCTCGCAAGGTAATTCCGCATGAAGATTGTCGATATTCGCACCCATGCCGCCGCCGTCCTGACGGAAGCGCCGCTGCGGCACTCCACCGGAGTCCATCCCGGCTATTTCATCCGCACCATTCTCGAACTCGTCACGGACGAGGGCATCATCGGCCTTGGTGAGGTGGGCGGCGGGGACCAATCCGGCATGTTCCAGAAGCTCAAACCGCGCCTGATCGGAGAGGATCCGTTCCATCTGGAGCGAATCAAGCAGAAGACGCTGCGGCAGATTTACTACATTTCGAATCCGCGAATATACGCGGCGATTGAACTGGCCTGCCTCGATATCCAGGGAAAGGCCATGAACCGCCCACTCTGCGACATGATCGGCGGAAAGTTGCGCGATGCGGTCGCGTTCAATGCCTCTCTGAGTTACCGCTATCCGGACGAGCACGGCGGGGCCGGGGAGACCACGGCGGAGGAACTCGTCAGATACGCCCGGCGTGCGGTGGAGGAATGCGGCTTCGAATCGGGCAAGCTGAAGGCCGGCGTGTTGCCGCCGGAGCACGACATCGAAGTGCTTTACGCCCTTCGGGAAGCGCTTGGGCCATCGTTCGGGCTTCGGGTGGATCCGAACGGGTTCTGGTCTCGCGGTACGGCCATCCGCGTCGCGAAGGAGTTGGAAGGCTGCAACCTGGAGTACCTGGAAGACCCGACGTGGGGCAATGAAGGCATGGCGCGGGTGCGGGAGCGGACGTCGATCCCGCTGGCCACGAACATGTGCGTTGCGCGCTTCGACGACTTCGCGGCCGGCATCGCCATGCGCTCGGTGGATATCGTGTTGGGCGATATCTATTACTGGGAAGGAATTACGGGCCTCAAGTCGCTCTCCGCGATGTGCGATACCTTCCGCCTCGGCCTCGGTATGCACAGCGGTAGTGAGTTCGGGGTGACGATGGCGGCGATGGTTCACGCAGCGTCCACATTGCCCAATCTCACGTATAGCGTGGATACGCTCTATCACCACATGCTCGACGACATTATCGTGGGCGGCAAGCTGCCCTTCGTGAACGGGTGCGTGAAGGT
>JADYZL010000383.1 GCA_020853155.1 Bryobacterales bacterium | reverse complement strand
GGTTGAACTGCGCGAGCCATTCGTTGGGGTTCGCGGAGTGGAGCGTGAGGTAGTTCGGGTTGGGAATCGTCCGGCAGATGCGGAAACCGGTGTAGGGGGACCGATTGGTTTCGGAATAGCCTCGGCGGAAATTGTGTGCGGCCACCGTGCTTTCCTTCCGCCCCCAGAATCCGCTGCGGTAGGAGCCGCCCAGAATCACTCGCTCCACGCCTTGCGAGGGGCCGGACGGAAATTCCGTCGAGGTAATCAGAGCCGTCTGGGTATTGAAGTAGTCGTACGTCCATTCCCAGACGTTGCCGAGCAGGTCGTAAAGACCGCGTGCATTCGGCGCATAGCTCGCTACCGGCCGCTCCGTCCGGTTCGCGATCTCCTCCCGTAACGCACGGATGCTTTTTGTGTTCCGGGAGCCCAGATTGGCCAGTTCCAGCCGGTCTCCTGGAATCGTCGAGGTCTCCGCCGCGTATAGCCACTCCGCTTCCGTGGGCAACCGGTAGCCGTTCTTTCGGAAGTCGCACTGCAAGGTATCGAGGTCGTAGCAAGGCGCCAGACCCTCCTGCTCGCTACGGCGGTTGCAGTATGCAATGGCGTCGCGCCAACTCACATTCGTCACCGGCAGGGTCGCGCCTTTTCGATGGGAGGGGTTGTGCCCCATGAGGCGTTCATAGGCTTCTTGCGTCACTTCCGTGCGGCCGATGGCGAAGCCGTTGAGCGTGATCGGCTGCTCGAGCGTTCCTTTGCTGGTGCCCGGAATGCTGCCCGGCCTTTGCTGGCTTATCCGGGCGGCTGCAAACGGTACCAACTCATCGGTAGTCCCTTGTGCTGCTGCCGTTAGCGAAAGCCCCAGCCCGAGCAGCGCTGCGATCCCGGTTCTCCATCGTCCCATTGGATTCAATTTTCTCCCTCCCTCTCGTTGCGCGCCGTACGATGCGTGAATCGCCGCATGCCGGTCCCGATGCGGGTCCTGCGCCATCACGAATCCTAGCAGAGCCGAGAGGTCCGGAACTTGTACCGTGAGCAACGGAGGATCGGAATCAGAGGCGCGCCTGAATGGCGGGGAGCTTCTTTCCTGCAACGGGATTCAGGATGCGATGGAAGCGAAGGAATGCGGCAGGAGTATTTCGATTGTGACCGGCGGAAATGAAGAAGGGAGCGGTTAACCGCTCCCTTCTTCCCTGACTTCCCGGTCTAACAAATTCATTCGTGCAATCAATGGGGTGATTGCGAAGCGTCACCTACGCATTCGCCATCCGCTTCCGATAGACCCCAAGCCCCAGTAGCGCCACGCCCACCAGGGCCAGCGTCGCCGGTTCGGGAACATCGCCAGTGGCGCCGCCAGGCTGCGTCTGGATGACGAAATCCTGGTGGTCTGGATTATTCATTGCAAATAGCGATTGCGACGGAAGGTAGCTGCCGAAGGCAGTGCCGTTGATCGTCGTGAGCCATCCATCCGCTGTGCTCAGGACACTTGCGCCGGCATTCTTGAACTGAGTGGTTCCGCCGCCGGTTCCCAAGCTTCCCGACGATTCATAAGCGATTTCCCAGATCGCGATCTGGATCGCCTGAGCCACCGTGTTGGACACCGGGTCCGTAATCAATCCGCCCGAGAACGCCAACGTGAAGAGTTTGTCAATTTGTTTCGAGGCCAGCACACCCAGCGCGGGGGGCGGTGTGCGCCCAAGGTCGAGACTCACCACATCAAACGTGCCCGAGTCCACATATTGCGTCAGCTGAATACAGAAGGCGAGAAACGGCGTGCCGGGCCCCAGCGGATCTAACGAGAAGGTGCCGCCGGTTCGATTAAAGGTGAAAAACCCGGCGGAGGTTCCGGTATAGCTTCCCCCGGAGTTCAAGCTATACTCGACCCCGCCCGCCTGAGATTGGCCAGTATAGGTGGCGACAATCGTATCCGCCGAAACCGTTACCGTGAGCGCAAGGCAAATCGCCAGCGCCAAAACGAAGTGCAATACTGTTCGATTCATAGCCAGTCAAGCTCCATTCGTAAAAACTTCTCCACCCTTCCTCCCTGGCGGATTTCCGCCGGACAAGACCCATCCGGGGAGAAGTCGAAAATGTCGGGTCTCATTTGATTTAGTACTAAGTGCAACGAATTTGCAAGGTACCATTTCAAAAATGAATCGGCTAGTACGAAAGTTCACTCCAGCACACAGCTCTAGACTCTGATTTGTCACTGTAGAATCAGCGAGATAGCCTCAGTATAAACCTAAACTTAGACTATATATATTCCTGGAATGCTCGAAGTGTCGGGCAGCGCAGCAGAATCGCTGCTGTTCGAGGCTGATCTTTTTGGCGATAAAATATCGATGCCGCCGTCTCCGCCACGGTTCTAGAGCCGCCGCAACGCAATCTGCCAAACATCCGCCACCTGGCCGCCCGCCACACGCAGCGCCTGCAACCGGAGCGTTCCGGTTTGTTTCGCAAGCCGGAACCGGCCCAGCACCAGCGGCCGGAATGGCTTCACGTAGGATTCAATCCTTGGCACGCGATCCTCCGCCTTTCCTTCGAGCGGCGGGTCAAACGGATCGGCAATCACCGCCTCGATCCGGCTCTCCCCGAACCGCAACTCAATCCGGGACCCCGTCTGCCCAGCGGGGCAGGTATAGTAGAGCGTCGCCTCGTAATTCCCGGCCGCCCCCACCTCGATATCCCACGTCATCGCGTCGTCCGTGCTCATCCAGTGGCGGAAAAAGGAACAGTTCGGATGGATGCTGCTGCGTTCCACGCCACCCTGCGGTTCTCCGTCGCGCGCGGGCAGAATCGTATTCCTCGCGTAGCCAACGGTGAAAGGCCGCCGGTCCTCCCCGGCGAACGGCAGCATCTCCGCCTGCCACGCCGTGGCCTCCGCTCTCAGCCGCGCCGCCACATCCGGTTGCGTTCCACTCACGTCGTGGTCCTGCATGGGGTCTGCCGCCATATCGAAGAGTCGTCCTTGCGCATCGAGCCGGTAGCCCTGTGTGCGGGCGCTCACCCGCTTGCCCTGCATCGAAAAAATCGTTCGCTCCGGCCAGTCTGCGCCATCCGTCAGCAGCAGTGGGGCAAGGCTCCTGCCATCGAGCGGTTTGCCCCCTTGCAGACGAACACCCGTAAGCTCGGCGAAGGTGGGCAACAGATCGATCGCGCCGGCAATTTGCGGAATCCGCTTCCCGGCGGAGATTCTTCCCGGCCAGCGAATCAGGCAAGGCGCACGCAGCCCTCCCTCGTCGAGGCTCCCCTTGCGCCCTTTCATCCCCCCGTTCCATCGCCAGCTATTCGGCCCGTTATCGCTGAAGTAAAGCACGATGGTGTCGTTCGCCAGTCCCGCGCCCTCGACCGATTGCAGCACCCGCCCGACGTTCCAGTCGATGTTCTCGCACATGGCGAGCGCCGCCCGTGTCATCGGCACGCTCTCGAGCGATTCGTCGCGCGCCCGCTGCCGGGGCTCGAGCGTGGCGAACTTCTCGAAGAATCGATCAGGAACCTGCATTGGCGAATGCGGCGTATTGAGCGGCAAGTAGCAAAAGAACGGCCGGGCGCGATTCTTCTCAACAAAGCCGATTGCATGGTTCGTGAGGTCGTCCGTAAGAAAACCTTCGCCCTGCACCACTTCGCCATTGTGGTCGAGTTCCGGCGCGAAGTAATCTCCCCAATGCCCGGAAGTGTAGCCGTAGTATTCGTCGAATCCCCGCGAGTTCGGGTGGTAGGGGTGCTGCGTGCCGTTGTGCCATTTGCCGAAACACCCCGTGGCATACCCTGCCGCGCGGAAGCGATCCGCGATGGTCGTCTCATCGAGGTTCAACCGTTCCTCGCCTCGCGTCACCCCGCGTACACCGCCGCGCGAGTGGTAGCGCCCGGTGAGAAACTCCGCCCGCGTGGGCGCGCAGACGCTGCACACAAAGAAGCGCTCAAACAGAGCCCCGTCCCGCGCCAGGGAGTCGATATTCGGGGTTTGCAGGTTCCGGTTGCCGTTCACGCTGAGATCGCCCCAGCCCTGGTCGTCCGCCAGAATCACGACGATATTGGGGCTCCTCTTCTGCCCGATGGCAAACGGGGCGCCCAGGCTGGAGGCAGTGGCAAGTTGCAGGAACGTGCGGCGTTGCATGGCCTACATCTTAATACCACCGCCACAGGTCAATCCGCCGCGCCCGATCCTCTCCGGCGCGTCCCCGCCTCCTGCGATACTGGAAGATTGGAACCCGCTCTTCGCTTTGAACTCCAAGCCACTTGCCCGGAAACCGGCGCCCGGGCCGGAGTGCTGCATACCCCCCACGGCGCCGTCGAAACCCCCGTCTTTATGCCGGTGGGCACGCAGGCGACGGTGAAAGGGCTCACCCCCGATCACCTCTCCGCGGAACTCGACGCCAAAATCATTCTCGCGAATACCTACCACCTCTACCTCCGCCCCGGCCATGAACTCATCCGCCAGTTCGGCGGCCTCCACCGCTTCATGCACTGGGACCGCGCCATTCTCACGGATTCGGGCGGCTTCCAGGTATTTAGCCTCGACGGTCTCCGCAAAGTGCGCGAAGACGGAGTTCTCTTCCGCTCCCATCTCAATGGAGACCGGCATCTGTTCACGCCCGAATCCACCGTCGATGTACAGCAGGCGCTCGGCAGCGATATCGCCATGGTCCTCGACGAGTGCCCGCCCTACCCGCTCGATTGGCGCAAGGCCCGCAAGAGCATGGACCTCACGGTGCGTTGGG
>JADYZL010000382.1 GCA_020853155.1 Bryobacterales bacterium | reverse complement strand
GCGGCCAGTCTTCATCGATAAACTCGCCGGGCTCCGCGGGCTTGTGAACGAGCATGGTGCTCGAAAAGATGAACTGCTCCACCTTGAAGCGCCCATCGTTCAAACCGCGAAGCAGCCGCCGCGTTCCCTCGACGGTGACGGAATCGTACCGGGGATCCGGCTTACCCGCGAAGTCATAGAATGCCGCGAGATGGACGACGGAAGCCACCTCGGAACCGTGACGGTTCTGGAGGGCTCGCATGCCGTCCTCAACGCTCTTGTCGTTCGTTACATCCACCTTGATATAGGTGCAATTTGGCGCCGGAGCGCCTGGGGGGTGGTGATCAAAGCCGACAGTGTCTTCGGAACGGCTGCCGAAGCGGCGCATCACGGCGTCGCCGATATTGCCTGTTGAACCCGTCACGATGACTATCTTTCGATCCATGGGAAGCTCCTTGCTTCAAATCGAACCTGGCGCGCCGTTGCATCTGCCGCGGCTATGCCCGCGGCGTCTTCCTGTGTGCCAGCTTGGCTTCCAGGAAGCGCTTCAGCGCGACGGCATTGTTGTGTTCAGTGTCATGGGAACTGTAAAGCAGGGTCACGTTTCCATCGCGCGCCGCGTCGAGGATGGGCGCCCAGACTTCGGGGTGCTTGTCCAGTTCCGCGAAGTATCGCTTCTCGAACTCCGGCCACTTCGCCGGATCGTGAGAAAACCACTTGCGCAACTCCGTGCTGGGACCAGCCTCCTTGTGCCACCCGTCGAGACGAAGATCCACCTTGCGGATTCCGCGCGGCCACAAGCGCTCTATCAGTAGACGTGTGCCGTCGCCGGGTGCATCCGGATCATAGACGCGTTTCAACTGGAACATCGTGTACCTCCTAAACGGCGGCATGTCTGGCCGGCGGTTCGTATGTGCCCGCAACGGTCCGGAACGCCACCGATAGCCGGTTCCAGGAATTGATGGCAATCACGGCCATCGTCAGATCAACGAGTTGCTTCTCGTCGAAGTGCTTGCGCGCCAGTTCGTAGACGTCATCCGGCACCTTGCTCGAACTCACTTCGGTCACGGCCTCGGTCCAGGCAAGCGCAGCACGTTCCCTGGGGGTAAAGAACGGCGCTTCGTGCCAGACGTTCACGGCGTACAGCCGCTGCTCGGTCTCGCCGTGCGCGCGCGCATCCTTGCTGTGCATATCCACGCAGTAGGCGCAGCCGTTGATGGTCGATGCGCGAAACTTCACCAGTTCAAGCAATTGCGGCTCAAGACCGGATTCGCGAACGTAACGCTCAACCGCGAGCAATGCCTGCAATGCCTTGGGCGACACAGCGCCATAGTCAATCCGAGGTTGTGTGTTTTCGATACTCATGGGTTCTCCTACGCTTGCCAATATGCCACAACCGGCAATCGGGCGACCTCCGCTCGCCCATTTCCTCCACCAGTGGATGGACCGCCGTGCCCCTGGAACTGTTTCGCCGGAGCGCATCGGATACGCTAACCTTAAATACCGGCGCCCCCGTTGCGAGGCATTCTCGCCGCGAGTGTTCCGCGGCGATCTTTTGCGATAATTTACGCTTCAAGCAGGATGCCAATGCGAATCTTTGTGCTCTTCCTTCTACTCTCCGCCTCAGTGCCGGCGGCCGAATTGTTTAGGGACGATTTCTCCCGCTTCCCGCCAGGCTGGCTGAGCGAGCCTGTTGGGCAACTGAATGGCGCGATCCAGGAGTATCACTATCTCCCGCACCGGGGCGTGCCCACGGCGCCTTGGGAGAATGCCATTGTCCACGACGATTCCTGGGTCGTCAGTGACGAGGACGGCACTCCTTACGTGGAGCAGCACAAGGCGGCCAGCAGGAGCACCACAGATTGGTTCCTGCCGCTCTTCATCACGGGGGATCCGGCCTGGCATTCCTACACCGTGGAAGTGCAGGTGAAACCTCTCGGGACGAAGGACTTCGCCGGAGTCGCCTTCCGGTATGAGACCAACCGGCACTTCTACACATTCGGCCTTCGCGGCGGCAAGGAAGCAGTGCTCCGGTTGCGTCTGCCGATCGATAAGGAGTTCCGGAAAGGGAACTGGAAGGAGTTGGCGGCCGCGGCGTTCCCGTATGACACACGCCGCTACTACAGCCTCAAAGTAGAGAACGACGGGCCGCGCATCCGGGCGTTCATCGACGGCAAGCTGATCCTGGAGGCATCGGATAGCGAGATTCCGTCGGGCCGCATCGGCCTCATCGCGGACGCGCCGGCGCGTTTCCGCCAGGTGCGGGTGACCGCACCGGACGCGGTGATTGCATCCATCCGCGACGCGGTCCGGAAGCGGGAGGCGGAACTCGCGCAGCTCCGCGCCTCGAATCCGCTGCCCAAGCTCTGGAAGAAGTTCGAAACGCCGGGCTTCGGCGCGGGCCGCAACGTGCGCTTCGGCGATCTCGATGGCGATGGGCGCGTGGACATGCTCTTCGCGCAGAACATCCCTCGCGTCCGTGGCGATGCGTTCGACCAGATCTCCTGCCTCACCGCGGTCACCCTGGATGGCAAGGTTCTCTGGCAAAAGGGCCGCCCGGACCCGCGCAACGGGTTGCTTACGAACGATACCCCTTTCCAGATTCACGACATCGACGGCGACGGCCGGAACGAGGTGGTGCTCGTTCGCGACTTCAAATTGCAGATTCTCGAAGGCGCAACCGGCAATGTGCGCAGTTCGACTTTCCTGCCGGAAGCCGACCCGTCGCTTCGCGAGCGGCCCTATGATCTCAACTCAGGCGATTCCATTGCTTTTCTCAACCTCTCTGGAGGAAAGAACGCTTCGGAGATCCTCATCAAGGATCGGTATAAGTACTTTTGGATCTATGACAAGTCCTTAAAGCAACTCTGGAAGGGCTCCGGGCAAACGGGCCACTATCCCTATCCGCTCGACATCAATGGCGACGGCCGCGAAGAATTCGCCATCGGGTATACGCTATGGAGCCCGGATGGCAAGCAGTTGTGGTCTCACGACGCAGAATACGAGGACCACGCCGACGGCATCGCGATCGGCAACTTCAGCGGTACGCCCGGCGCGGCGCCTCGCGTCTATGCGTGCGGTTCCGATGAGGGCTTCCTGCTCTGGGATATTGACGGGAAATTGCTCAAGCACACGCATATCGGCCATGCGCAAACACCCAGCGTCGGCAAGTACCGGACGGACATCCCGGGTCTGCAACTCATGACGATCAATTTCTGGTGGAGCCCCGGAATCGTCAGCATTTTCGATGCGGATGGCAATTTGATCAAGCAGGCGGAACCGGTGCATCATGCGAGCCCGATGCTGCCGGTAAACTGGCGCGGCGACGGGCAGGAATTCGCCATGCTCTCCGCCAACCCGGTGGAAGGCGGGCTGATCGACGGCGAGATCCGCCGCGTGGTGATGTTCCCGGATGACGGCCATCCGGACCTCGCCTACCACGTAGCCGACCTCACGGGGGACGCGCGGGACGAAATCGTCGTATGGGATACGAAGCGGGTCTGGATCTACACGCAGGACCGGCCTTTCAACGGAGACCGGATCTACGCACCGGTGCGGAATCCGGATTTCAACGAATCCAACTACCGCACCACCGTCTCACTTCCTCGCTGGAAGAGCACGCGATAAGAAGGGCGGTTGGTCGCGGACCCGGCAGATTTGTTCCGGGCCCGCGATCATCCGATGGCAGCTACGGTGGACGGCGGCCAGCCACCTATTGCACTTCGAGGTTAAGTGTGCGCTCCTGCCCGCTGAGGACGTCCTTCACTTTGATCTCCCATGCGCCCGCGGGATCGTTTAGCGCTAGGGGCACCTGCTTCCAAGCCACGCCGCCGGTTGCAACGACGTTGCCGGAATAAGGGTATTGCAACTCGCCGGAAGGGTTCCGCACTTCCACGTGAAAGACCTGCTTTTCCGCGGGCGCGGCGCCATCGAAGGCCAGGCTCAGGTCCACCACGCCGCCACGCGAGGCCCGCGCCGGAGCAACCACGCGAAGAGCGGGAACAGGCTCCGGCGTCAGCGCGTAAATCGCGGGATCGAAGGGGACGAGATGCACGGCGAGTTCCTTCGCTCGTCCGAGCGATTTCCCGGCGCGGACGTCATAGACGTACATTTCCGCCGGAAGGCGCAGCCGGACCTCTTTCGGCGATTCGAAGCGCTCGTTGGACTTGAATTCGGGCGGGCCAAGTTCATGCACTCTCAGTTGCGGATTCGTGAGAAGACCCACGATGGTGGCCTCGCCGTTGCGGAAGACGTGCGTTTCGACGCCCACCACGGGCTTTCCATCCGTGCCCGTAACCACGAAGCGCGGGCTCAGATTCCGTGCATCGAAGATCTTTCGCGCGCTCTCGTGCAGTTCGCCTTCTTTGTCAAGCAGACGTTGCTGGTAATAGGGCAGGGCGCTCACGGTGGTCATCGCGGTTCCTTCGAGCCGGGGTTCCGCGAGCAAGCGGCTGTGTTCGTCGTAGCTTCCCGGAACGCCGTCGGCAATCACCAGGCCGCCGGCCTCCACGAAGGCGCGAATCTCCCGGGCCTCCGCCTCGGACAGCGACGTGGAGCGCGGCAGGATGAGGACGCGGTATCCGCCTCGCGCGAGTTCTCCGCGCTCGATCTGCTCATAGGCCACGAAGTTGTATTGCAGGCCGAGGTCTTCGACGATCTTGCACCAGGATTCGCGCAGGCGCAGGAACTCGCTATCCATCCGCTCTTTCGCGGAGGTGCGGTCCACCCAGGCCTCGCCGTGCGGGCGCTGCGCGAGCATCCACTCCGTGCGCATGCTCGGCTGTGAATAGTGGATCGCGATGGGGTCTTCCTGGCGCTGGCTGGCGATCAGCAGTGCGCCCAGGCCGTTGCGGATCTCGTTGTAGTAGCCTTCCACTTCGAGGCCGCGCCCGGCGGGCTTCGCATCCTTGGTGGCGAAGCCGTCGTTCTTGTCATCCCAGATGATGTGGCCGCGCGCGCCATGCAGCAGTTCGTACCAGATGCGGTGGCGTTCCCGGTCGCCCTGCGCGAATGAAGTGGTGATGAAAGGAAGCGCGGGGTTGAGCGAGCGGATGATCTCGATGTTGTTGCCGATGTCATACGGCTCTACGGCCGTCAGCACCTGGCTGAGCCGCCAGTAATCGTAGCCGCCCCAGCCGGGCATCTGCGCTCCGGCGATGCCGACATAGGCATCGGGATCCACGGAACGAACGGCATCAACGCCCATCTTGATCGCGCGGGCGAAGGCGATATCCATCCATTCCTTGTGGTCCGACCAGGAGGAGTAATTGTTGTCCGTGCGGGCCATGGCTTCGCGGGTCGTGTTCGGAATCACGCGATCCCAGTTGTCGAACGTGCTGCCCCATTGGCGGTTCAGCGCGTCGAGCGTACCGTAGCGCTCTTTCAACCAGAGGCGCATGCCGTCTAGAGAATAGTCGGAGAAGTCGAAGTCCCAGTAGGCGGCGAGGTCGGCAATGCCGGATTCATCGCCGAGGTCATAGAAGACGGGCCGGTAGGGCGCCCACTTGCGCGCGGCCTCCACCAAGCGGTCGTGAATTCTCGAGAGCCAGACGGGGTCCGAAAGGCTCGGATGCCGCTTGAACGCTTCGAGGCTCGTGGGGTCCTTGCGGTAGAGTTCCTTGGCTTGCAGATAGGACCATTGCGGGACCCGATCATTGCGGAAACGGTGGTACTCGCTATAGAAATCCGTGGCGATGTTTTCGGCATACCAGCGGAAGTTGTTCCTGAGCATCGCCTCGGGCGGCCCCGCTGCCTTTCCGCCGTATTGAGCGGCGTTGATGCCGAACTGCTTGAGCACGGCGAGGCGCTCCGCGTTGTGGGTCTGCCACATCATGATGGTGTAGTCTTCCCAATGGCGCGTGGGCGGCTTGGCCACGAAAGAGGCGGAGGCGGTCTCGTTGCGGCGGTCTGGAGCGTCCTTGCGGTTCTTGCCCTCGAAGCGGAAGTCCACGCTTACCGTGTTGGCCATGGTGGCGGCATGCCGCATATCGAGATCGAAGCGGACCTCGGTTTCATCGTTCAATTCCACCTGGATTCGCCGGTCTTCGACGGTGCGGCCGAGAGCGTCGGTCCAGCGGACGCGCAGTTCGCCCTTGCCGATGGCTTGGGGTGCGGTGCGGAACACCGCGGTAATGACGGCATCGCGCTCGAAGGCATCGCCGGGAAGTTCCAATTGGGCGGCGCAAAGCGAGGCCGCGAAGAGCAGAAGCAGAGCAGAGAGATATCGCATGAAGGGAGACTCCGGTAAGAGATTGTCAGGTTGACGCACGGCTCCCTGGTGAGGAGCCGTGCTGCTTGCTTGGCTTTAGCCAATCCGTTTCGCGAAGGCTTCGTAGGAGCCGGGCGCACGCTCAGTCAGCCAAGCTGCGTAGCTTTCGCCCACTTCTTCCAGCGAATGGAGGTAGAAGGGATCCGAATAAGCTTGGCGGATGGCCGGGAGAAGGTGCTTGATGCGGACATAAACCACGAGCAGTTCGCGGTTGCTTTCGTAGAAGAGGTT
>JADYZL010000381.1 GCA_020853155.1 Bryobacterales bacterium | reverse complement strand
GGACGACGGCGGATGCAGTCGGATTTCCGAAGAATCTGGTGCGCGCCGATAACAACAATTTCGGACCGCGCATCGGCTTTGCGTACAAACTGACGAATCGCAGCGTACTGCGCGCGAGCTATGGCGAATATTTCTGGACCATGCCGCTTTCGCAGATTCTGCAATCCATGCGCACGACGCCCCCGCTCAACCTCCGCTATGTGAACCCGGTATCCCAGCGGGGTGGAGACGGTACTTACGCTTATAAGAGCGTTCCGGCAGCCGACGATTACGTCGGTAAGGCCATCGTGGATACGAACGGTATTGTGCCATTACCGGTCACCGCGCAACAGGGGATGGTATTGGACGGCCGCAACTGGAAGGATGGCCGTGACCAGAAGATCCACGTCACTTTTGAACACCAGTTCTTCACCGATAGCTCTATCCGCATCAGCTATATGGGTGATCGTGGCCGCGACCTGGAACAACGCTACTCTCTCAACCAGCGGGAGAGTGAATTTAACTACGTCACGCGTACCGGCCTGAATCCTCCCAGCAACCGAGATCTCATGCGTGTAAACAAGGATTGGGTGTTGTTCGCTACCAACCGCAGTGGGTACTCGAACACGCACTCCTTCCAGGCCGAATATGAGAAGCGCTACTCGAAGGGCTTCGTAAGCCAGTTCTTCTACGCGTTCACCCGTTCGCTCACCACCAGTGACTCGGACGGCTACAACAGCGGCAACGGCAACATCAATGCCGTGGGTGCGGGTGTCGCACAGGTGCCCGAAGCAATCCAGGTGCTTGGCAATCCGAAGATGAGCTACGACGATCTGCTGAAGTTGGTCTATTACAACAGCGGCTACATCCCCGCGCATCGCGTCCGCTGGAACGGCTTGCTCGACCTTCCCTTCGGCAAGGGACGCGCGATCGCCGGCAATGCCAACGGATTTGTCGATGCCGTCATCGGCGGTTGGCAACTCAGCGGCATTGGCGATTGGAGAAGCGGAAATTGGCTGAGTGTGGACGCCGGCCGCTATCTGTTTGGCGACCCTACCTTGAATGCGGATGAGCGCTTGCTGCTCAATTTCGGGGGACGCAACCAGCGCCTCTGGTTCAAGGGAGACTTCGACGTCACAAGCGCAAAGGATGTCGACCTGGCGAAGTTGCAGGCGCTCATCCCGGTGGACCGTTCCCAGCGCGTGCTGCGGCAGGTGGGCCCCGGCCTGGATAATCGTGTGCCCGTACTGATGAAGAACGGCACCACACGCCTTACCACCATCTCCGACAACGTGAACTGGAACGCGCGGAACTTCTTCCGAGGCCCCGGTTCCTGGAACGCGGATCTTACGCTGTCGAAAATCTTCAAGCTGGCGGAAAGCGTCAACTTCCAGTTTTCGGCGGATTTCTTCAACGCCTTCAACCACCCGGTGGACATCAACCCGAATGCCACGACCGGGTTGCAGGATCTCAGCCAGCAAGCCAATAGCCCGCGGATTATCCAACTTCGCGGACGCATTAGCTGGTAGGCAGAGGGTAGAAGTTTAGCACACGCTATTCCTTCCATGACTTCATGTATCGGGGGCATCGCCATTCTGTGGCGATGCCCCCATTTTTTGTGGTGAATGGGCCAATGGCAACGCTTGATCGTGCCGCATCGTAAGCCATGCAGCGCGCGTTGACCAAACCATGACACACTGAAATGACCCTGGCGCGGCACATCCGGGTTCTGGCCTGGATGCGGCGGCGTTGACTGTTGCCATGGAACTGAATGACCGTTCGCTCCCTGTTCTTTCCCCCGAGGAAGTCCGCATCCTTGGATGTCTCGTGGAAAAGGAACTCATCACGCCAGACAACTATCCGCTCACGCTCAACGCGCTTCTGGCCGCCTGCAATCAGAAATCCAGCCGCGACCCCGTGGTGGAATACAATGCGTCAACAGTAGAACAGGGCTTGCAATCGCTCAAGGAACGCGGCTTTGTCCGAAGCGTTTCCGGCGCCGAGCACCGGGTGCCGAAGTTCAAGCACGACGTGCCGTTCATGCTCCGGCTCAACCCCGCGCAGACGGCTGTGCTGACCGTGCTGATGCTGCGCGGCCCGCAGACAGTAGGGGAGATTCGAGGGCGTTCGGACCGCATGTATTCTTTCGATTCTCTTGACGAGGTGGCGAGCGCGCTTGCCGACCTCAAAGACCTTAGCGGGCGCAAGTTGGTGATGGAACTCGAGCGGCTGCCCGGCACAAAGGAACCACGCTTCGCGCACCTGCTTTGCGGCAATGAGGGAATCGCAACCGTTACGGCGGCGGAGACAGGGCGAAGTTCAGGGGCCGGCCGTGGCGAGGAACTGGCTGCGTTGCGGGACGAGGTTCAGAAATTGCGGGACGAAGTGGCTTCCTTGCGAGTGGAGCTGATCGAGTTTCGGAATCAATTTGACTAGGCGAAGTGCGGAACGCCGTTTCGCATTACCACAACAAGCTCCACCTAGAACGGCTTCGTCTTGGCCGTTTGCAACAGGCACCGTAAGAGCTGGATTGGCGGCACGGGCCATATAGATGCGTTCCGTTTGCGCCGATCGCGGCCGGCGAACTCCTCCTCGTTGATCTCGCGAGGCTCCTTACCTTCTTTTGTGTTGATTACGAGCTTCGCGAAGGCTCGAGCGGAGCGATGGCTCGTTCCTAACGCAACCCGAAGTTCCCCTACGGCCCAGGGATCCCGAGTCCCGCTCATGCAAGCGAGACCGCGAAGAATGCAGCTGAGCGGCAACTTGGTGTTCTGGAGAGCCGTTCCCACAGTGACGGTGAACTGACACCTGCAGAATGAGCATCGCCAAACCCCGGCACGCGCTCCACTACCGCCACCAACGTCACGTGATCGAATCCGCCAGCATTTCTCAACCGAACCGCATTTGGGACAGAAGACACCCGCCGGCCATCGAACACACTCCATTTCCACTCGTGCGGCTTCGTCGCTCTCATAGGCGATTCTGGGAAATCCATCCAGGGACTGTTCGCCGCAATTAGGGTTTGTCACGTTCCATTTATCAGATACTTGCATTGTAATGTCAATCAGTTAGAGCTTGACTTCTGCGTTGACAGGCGTCTTTCCTCCTACGATCGTGCGTTGTGAGACTTCCGGCGATTCCCGGACAGCTTCGGCGTAGGTTGCCAGTTGCTGTCTATTGGGCGGTGGCCTGGGAGTCGGAAATGGGAGGGATCTGAGTGAGAACGAAGCGATTCGCATGGGGAGCCATGCTGTCAATGGTACTGTTCGCCTCCGCGCAAACGAAGGTGGATATTCAAAGACAATCCAAAGGAACGGGCTTTCTGGCCCCGCCTTTTGAGAAGCCGGTGAGGAGTGGAATCTCCCTCCCGGTAGATTGTGATACCGGGGAACTGTACTTCCTTACAAGTGCGCCGGCCGGAGACAACCTCTTCGTTTGTCATGCCTCCGGGCAATGGGCGCCACAAGGCAGCGCAGGCTCCGCCAACGTTTCCATCGAGAACAATGGAGCCCTGGTTGGGACACGAAGCAAATTGAACTTCGTGGCAGGGGGTGGAATTGTGAACGCGGTCACCGATTCCGGATCTGGAATTGGTGTCCAGGCTTCGGTTGATACAGCGGTGGTGTTGACGAAAGGACAATTCCGAACGGGCGCCGTCCTTGCATGTGATGCCAGCCTGGGACCTGCCAATGCGTATGCCTGCGCGATGTCGCCCACGCTGACCCAGTACCAGGAGGGGATGGTGGTGTATTGGACGCCCAATTCATCGGCGGCCAGCGGGCCAGTAACGTTGAACATCGATTCCCTCGGCGCAAGACCTGTAACGACGATGATCGAAGGATCCGATCCCGCCGCGGGACAAGTCCTTGCGGGAGCCATGTATCCGTTGTGGTACGACGGAACGGGCTTCCGGTTCTTTCCGATCAACGTCCCGCCGGCCTATCTGACCACCGCATCGCAACAATCCGGCAGTGCTCAGTATTGCGAATCCGCGGGAGCGTCGGGAACGGAGTTCACCTGTTCGCTTTCACCGCAGCTTACAACCTATTCTCCGGGAATGGTCATTCATTGGCGGCCTAGTGTGGATGGAACAGGAGGCGCCACTACCCTCGATATTGATTCGATCGGCGTTCGCAGCCTCAAGCTGGCCGATGGAACGACGGATCCGGGTTCCGGTTCAGTGAAAGCCAATGAACTCTATTCGATCTGGTACGATGGAGTGCGATTCCGTATTTTGAATGAGAGACTGGGAGCGGTAGCGCTAAAACCGGAGGTCCAATCCGGGCAGTTGCTACTGTGTGAATCCAGCGGAACGATAAACCAGCAGTACACCTGCAACCTAAGTTCGACGCTCGGCGCGTATCAACGAGGTTCGGTGATCCATTGGGTGCCGGATTTGGATGCGAGCGGTCCCGCGACGCTAGACATTAACGGTTTAGGCGCTGTGGCAATCAAGCTGCAAAATGGCACTTCGGATCCAGGGATCGAAGACGTGTCCGCGGGCCGGTTGTATCCCTTGTGGTACGACGGAACGTCGTTCCGCATGCTCCCGTCTTCTTCTCATCGCCTTGCTTCGGGCACACGACCTACCTGTGAAGCATCCTTGCGTGGGCGATTTTGGATGGTTGCCGGAGAGGCCGGTACAAAAGACGATATCTCCGTGTGCGCAAAGGACGATATGGACCTCTATGCATGGAGAGCGCTTTACTAGGCCTAAACGATGAGAGGATGCACCATGGTTTTACGATCAATTTCGAGGCGGCCGGCCATTTATCGCGCCAGAATCGCGGTCGGTTTGATTCTTCTCTTGGCGTTTTCGGCATTCGCGGGCCAGTCGCTCCGGCTTGCGGGAGCGGGAGAGCAGTGGAATAGCGACCTGGATGTGATTGCATCCACTTCGGATATTCGCGTGGAGGGCCAGTTTCACGATGTCGCCGCACCCGCATCGAACCAATCGTTTATCGTGCTGAACGGAGTTGGATGGCGTGTGGACTACACTCCACCGAACGGGTTATATTTCACTTTTCAACGGGACAATGGGAGTATCGAGTGCATTGTTCCGTTCACGAGAACGAACTTTGTCTTTCGCTTGCAGAGGCTTTACAACAATGGCTCGCCGATCCATCAGTGCGAGGTGTGGGATGTCGATGGTGGGAACTACTTTGTCAAGACTGACTATACAACCGCGTTGAAGCCTTGGGACGCCTCCGGTGCGGCACTCTTCTCTTCGGGAGATACAAAGGTTGGGTTTCTACGAGTTTTCACGTCAGCGCTTCCACTGGGGTCAAAACCACCGGCGACGGCGGAGAATGCGGGCGCTTGGGCCGCATGGCCGTTCGACGGAAATGCGAAGGACATCAGCGGGAATAGGCGTGACATCAATGTTGGGACCTCCGCGTACATCTCCTCTCCT
This sequence comes from Bryobacterales bacterium, assembly GCA_020853155.1. GTDB lineage: Bacteria > Acidobacteriota > Terriglobia > Bryobacterales > Bryobacteraceae > JACTMJ01. The sequence goes on along the minus strand of JADYZL010000381.1, from coordinate 6,751 downwards.
GAGGCGCGAATCGTTGCATCCGTGAAATCCGAGAACACTCCGTTCTGGGCGCCGTTTCGGCCCTTGCGCGCGGGACACCCGAGCAAGCTGGATGGAGCGGCCAGCTATTCGATGGCGGATAGCTCGTCTGCCGTCACCTGCTTCTGGCAGCAATTGGAAGGCCCAAGCAACGCCATTTTCGACAACCGCAACAGTTGCACGCCCACGCTCACGGGTCTTGTATTTGGACCTTATAAGTTTCGGCTGCGGGTGCGCGATCAGGAAGGCCGGGAAGCGATTAGCGATCGAGAGATCGGCGCCGTGGCCTATGACGACAACGGCGTCGTGATCTATCCGGACGAACGCCTGAATCTCCTTTTGGGACCGTCAAAGGTTCTCGGAGCCAGTGAGTGGGAATGGCTCGACGACCGGCATGTCACGCTGGCCCGCGCGAACTGGGAGAAGTACGCAATTAACCGCACCGATGGCAACGGATGGCAGCCCGAGTACGAGCAGAATCCACTTTTTGGCGTGCCGAGAACGGGAACGGTTTATACTTCGAACCCATTGGGTGACGGCACCAAGATTTATGGCATTGGCACCAACCTGCTGATCTTGTGCGGTGGACGCGCTGGACCGACAATTTCGTCGGCGGTGCTCCCTTCGATCAACTTCAAACTTCCTGCCGGTAACTGGCACTCGCGGCGCGTGGATAGCTGCCAGAGCGATACGGAGATCACGCTTCGCGATGGAATCGACTCGGGAACCTTTCCGGGCGCATTGGCCGCGCCCGGCGTGGAATGGAGCACGCTCGGATTGGCTACCATCCGCGGGGACGTGACCGGAACGGTGTACACGAACGCAGGGAACCCAACGAAACTCTATGGGGTTGGAACCAACTTCCTCGCGATCTGTAACGGCGTGCCCGGGCCTCCGATCCCGAACGCGAACGTGCGCGTGCTGGAGCCCACCTTAAGCACGGTCTGGAATGTCGTATCGTGTCAAAGCAATACCGAGTTGACGATGTCCGGCTCGTGGGGAACCACGCAAATCGCCTCCCCCGGCGTGCCATGGGTATGGGACGATTCCCGGAGGAATCCGGGCGTGTGGAGTTCCTCTTTCTCCACGAACAGCACGGCGAATTACTACGACGTGGCGCTGGCAAATTACAGGCTCTATTACCGCAGCGGCTGGAAGACCGCGCGGGATTCGGCGCGATGGATGGCCGGGGCTTGGTGGAAAGATGGCTTGTGGAACGGCGCCTGGCGAACGGCGGCGCTGGGGTCGTCGATGCTGTTGCATGCCGTGGATACGTCCGCGCCACAATATTCCGCGCAATTTTGGCCCTACATGCGGAAACGAATGGGGAGTGGCGCGAATGAGTATTGTCCGCACAAAGCGCCCGATATCCGGGATGTAAGAGAGAGCGCATACTGCCTGATGTACATGGCGGAGCACGCGCAATTGGATCCCGATGCCGGGGAGCGAGCGATCCAGCGCCAACGGTTGATCGATGCAATCGGCGTCTATGAGAACCGGCAGGCCGCGGACGGACATTGGTCCAGCCAGAACGCTGGCATGGGGGCGGACATGACAAGAGTCCTCACGGTTTCAAGCGGCAGCCCAACCGTGAATTTATTTGGCGGCTCCGCCTTTCCGGCGGATTATTGCGGAACGGGATTCGTAACGGCGGGGAGCATCTCGATTACTACAGGCGGCACGGCCATCGTCGGCACGGGAACCGACTTCACCGGGCTTGCGGGCAAGGCGCTCTTTATTCGGGGAACGTATAATGGTCAGCCTTACTCCCAGTACAACGAGATTGTCACGGTCCAGAGTGCAACCAGCGCGACGGCACGCTATCCGTGGCCCGGCTCGGCGATCACATCGTACCGGATTCAGGATCGGAATCAGGGATCCTACTTCGATATGGGAGTACAGTCGTTCTATTACGTAAACGCGAACGGAAGCCGTCACGACTACGACGTTCACGATGACGGCGGCTGGTACTGGTGCACGGTCTCCAGCGGCACGACTCTGACGCTTGACCGGCCCTATTCCGGAACGAGCGGGTATCGCCGGCGGTCCGCGGGGAATACGCTCGATGGGTCCGAGACTTACATGATGGGGCTGATGGCCGACGCGCTCTATGAAACTGCGAACGCGGTGGAACCGCAAGATGCCGCCGTTGCCACGCGTTACCGGGCGGTGGCGGATAGGACTCTGGATTTCGTCATCTCCACGACGAAGCCGTATGGGTCCTACTCAACTCCGTACCACTCTGGCTGGAGTATCTGTTACCCTGCTTCGTCTGTACCGAATATCTGTGATCGAAACGAACCAATCGGCTTGATGCGCAGCACGATGGTGGAGGATAACGCCGCCTTCGGCTGGCGTTACCTTGCGTCCAAGAGCGCGGAGGATAAGGCGGAGATGGATGGCTGGTTCAGCGCCCTTTTCAGTAGTCCGCTGCATGCGAGCCCGTTTCCTGGCGACGGCAATGTCGCGGACTTGCTGAAGGATGACAGCTACACCTTCTCGGATTCCCTGCTGGCAAAGAATTATGGACAGACCTACGGTGTGGGAGGGTCTGACATGTGGCCGGGCGCCCGGGTGGGGACCATTGCAAGTCCGATTTGGCGTGACGTGAGTATCGGGTTTCTTCTCTCCAGCGTTCCGGGCGCCTTGACCGCGCGAATCCGGACCACGAGCCCTACCGGGGAAGTGCTCACCACCGACTGCGGAACCACCTCCCCTTGCCACCTGAATCTTGATAAACGTCTCGGCTCATACTGGATGGTGCTCGAGTATCTATCCAGTTCGGGTTCGGTCGTGGCAGGGTCGGAGCCACAACTGATCGACGTTCCATAGGCCATCGCCGATCTCTCCCAGTTGGCGCTACCGTTTGCCCGTGACGCCCGGCAGACGGTAGCGCCACGCCTTACAAAGCGCCACCCTTCTGGTTTTCCCCATTCACACGGATTGACACCGATGGGGAATCCTCAAGAGAGACGTGGCAGCAAGCCACATGAGCAACACCAGGTTACACGGAGATCGGGGCGAAGCCCCCGGTTGACGACGACTTGGTCTAACATTTGGCAGTACGGATTTATCTTTTTGTCTAAGAGATAGGCCGCTGCTTGGATTGAGTTTGGCAGGTATCCAACTGATTCCGAATGAGATGTTTTTGTGTTCGTAGACTTCGAAGCGCTATAGCCGTCGAGAGTACTGGGGGTTCTTTTCTTTATTGCACCCACATCTTTCGGGGCTTAACGTCCAATGATCAGGGGCCATCAGGAATGGCTAATACCGTCGATCCATCCGTAGAGGAACCTACGTAATTTCTATAACTTACAAGACCTATATAAAGTTTTTATGACGCCAAAATGCTCATCATTTTGTGTAAAAATTACTTGGTTCGGCAGTGAATCCCATAAATAGCGTTATGAATACTCGCTAGTGTTGTTGTATTCTCCAAAAGAGAGATTCGCTGACAATCCAGGTCATGCACCCAACCTTGCACCAGATCCAGAGTGGCTTCCGCGTGAGCGGAGAACCTTCTGCGGCTTTCGTTGCGAGAGCCATTTGAAAGAGGAGTTGAGTTTGATTCAATTGCAGCGAGTTCTTGTCCGCGCGGTCGTGCTTGGCGCCGTCTTATCGATGCCGGCAATGATCATGACGGATGGGCATATTCCCGAATCGCGTTACGCGCAGGATTCCCGCGCGGTAGCGCTCTCCGAGTTTCTGAAGGAGAAGGATAGCCCCATCGCTCATCTTGCGGAAGACTTCTTGATTGTGGCCGACCGTCACGGTTTGGATTGGCGGCTGCTTCCCAGCATCGCGTTTCTGGAATCGAGCGCGGGAAAAACATACAAGAACAACAACATTTTCGGGTGGAACAACGCGGACACGGCGTTTTCTTCGGTACGGGAAGGGATCCACTATGTGGGTTCGCGACTGGGTACGAGTGAACTCTACCGGGGGAAGACATTTAAGCAGAAGCTTGCTCTCTACAACCCCTACGATCACTATGCGCCAGCGGTGATCCGGGTGGCGGATACCCTCTCCCGGATGGAAAAGGAAGCGCGCACCCGGACCCGGAAGCACGTCCAGCTAACGCAGAGTTCAGCCACCGACGTGCGGTAATAGATAAAAGCCAAGGAACAGAAGAGCCGTAATCAGCAGCACCATCAGCCAGCGAATCATGCGCTCCCGGTTGGTTACGTTGGCCTTTTCGTCAGCCCGAATTTGATCGGTCAAGGTATCAAACATCGTAGTCTCCCCCTTGAAACTGCACGTCTGATGACGTCGATAACTTTTTGTTATCTCTAACTCCATTGTACGGGTCTTTCGAGCCGCCACCTAGCAAAATCGGCACGGATTCCAAAAGAGAAGAATGGGCGAAACTTCTTCAATCTAGCTATATTTTTGCCAGTTTGCGATACAGCGTCTTTCGTTCGATACCCAAGATGCGGGCGGCCTTTGCCTTATTGCCTGCGGTCGCCTGCAAAACCCGTTGAATCTGCTCGGCTTCCTTATCGGCGAGCGATTCGGAGGTGGAGCTTGCTTCGACGGGATGCCGCAACGCCCGGTCCACATCCTCCGCCCGAATTCGTTTATCCTCGGCAAGAATCGTGAGGCGCTCGATCAGGTGTTGCAGTTGGCGGACGTTTCCCGGCCAGGCAAAAGATTCGAGCACCGGCACTGCGCTGGGATGAAATCGGGTTTCTGTGTCGTAACGAGCGTTATATTTGTTCAGGAAGAAATGGGCGAGCAGCATCACGTCGCCGCGCCGGGTTCGTAACGGCGGCAATTCGATGCGCACCACGTTCAAGCGAAAGTAAAGATCCTCGCGGAACTTACCCTCCCTGACCAGGCCATCCAGATTCTTGTTGCTCGCCGCGATCACGCGAACGTCTACTTTGCGCGCCTTACTGGCTCCGAGGGGCCGGATTTCCCGCTCCTGCAGAAAGCGCAGGAGTTTGAGTTGGAAGCCTGGCTCGATGTCTCCCACTTCATCGAGGAATGCGGTCCCTTTGTTCGCGGCTTCAAGCAGACCGATTCGATCACGATCCGCCCCGGTATAGGACCCACGAAGCGCGCCAAAGAGCTCGCTCTCGAGCAAAGTGGAAGCTACCGATCCACAATCCACCGGCTCGAAGGGCATCGCCGCTCTGCTGCTATTGCGGTGGATAAGGCGCGCAACGACTTCCTTCCCCGTTCCGGTTTCGCCCTCGATGAGCACCGTGGAATCCGTGGGAGCAACCCGGGAGAGCGTTTTATAGACTTCCACCATCGGGGCCGAAGAGCCGATCATCTCGCTCTCGGGTAGATCGTCCTCTTCGGCGATGGCATCGTCGGCATCCCGGACGGCGATGGCGCGACGCAGCACCGAGAGAATGTCGTCGAGATCGAAGGGTTTCGCAACGTAATCAAATGCCCCTCCACGTGTAGCGGCAACGACGGTTTCCATGCTTCCACGCCCGGTCATCAGCACGACCATGCAGTTGGGGTTGCGGCGCTTGGCTTCCTCGAGGATATCGAGACCGGTGCGACTATCCAGGTAGATGTCGGAGAGGACAAGTGGAAACGGCTCAGAGGCGAGTTTCTGGAATGCCGCTTCCGAACTGGCCGCGGCTTCTACCTGAAAGCCCTCAAGCTCAAGGAAAGTGGAGAGCGTGGAGCGCACGCTCGCATCATCCTCGACGAGCAGTAATCGGGTCATTCTCACCATTCAATCATGTTTCCGGCAGGGCACGTTCCGGCAGTGACTCCCGCGGAGCGGGCAAAACTGCTTAGGGAACGCTCCGGCCCCTACCGAGCCTTCGCGTCGCCGTTTTTGGGCGGCGTCGCGGGAAGAACGAGCGAGAACTCCGAGCCCACACCCGGTTCACTCTTCACTTCCACCCGGCCGCCGTGCGCGCTGACAATCTGATCGACGATGGCGAGGCCGACACCAGAGCCCTTTTCGCCCGATCGTTCCGCCGCCGCCGTACGGTAAAACTTGCGGAAGACCGCCCGCTGCTCTTCGGTGTTCATCCCCATCCCCTGATCCGCCACAGCGAGGATGATCTCCTGACCGCGCCGTTCACATCCGACAGTGACCCTGCTCCCCGTACCCGAGTATTTGATGGCATTCGTGACGAGATTATAAAGCGCGTGTTCCAGCAACTCGCGGTCTCCACGAAGTAGAACGTCTCGGTCACAAGCCGGATCGGACACGAGCGAGATTTGTTTGTTCTGCGCGAGGGGTAGAGCGCGTTCCACGCACGTGGTTACGAGATCGGCGGCGGGGAAGGAGTCGTCGCGAAGTTGCATCTGGCCGGCGGAAAGGCGCTCCACATCGAGAAAGACTTGAATCAGACGGCCCAGGCGCTTCGATTCGTTGTGAATCATCCCGGCCATCTGTTTCTGCTTGTCGGCGCTCAACGAGTAACGCGAGATGAGTTCGCTCGAGCCCTGGATGGCAGTGAGAGGAGTACGCATTTCGTGCGTTACGTAGTGAATCGCTTCGCGGTAGTTCTCCGTTTCCCGCTCGGACCGGCGAAGCCTTCGATTGACGAACCAATAGCGGTGGGTAGCCAGGGCAACAAAGGGCAGCAGGGAGCTAAGGATCAGCAGAGTGGAGGGTGCGAGGATGTCCCTCATATATGCCCCAGGCGGAGAGGCGAAGGAAATCGCCAGGGGAATCGTGGCGAATGCATAGGTGTGCCAGCTTCGCAGAAACAGGAACGCCACTCCCGTCAGCGCGGCGATCGCGAGACTGAGCAGG
>JADYZL010000380.1 GCA_020853155.1 Bryobacterales bacterium | reverse complement strand
TTGGCGAGGGAGAAGCGCCCTCGATGCGGTGGAGCTGATGGATATCGGCATGAATTTCCGCCGGGAGCATCTGCCGCTCGCGCAGCGCACGCACTACGTCATCACGGATGGCGGAGACCAGCCGAACTTGGTTCCGCAGAATTCCACAGTCTGGTATTACTTCCGGCAGCTCACCTACGACACGATCATGGACTTGTGGAAGATCGGCGACCGCATGGCGGAAGGGGCGACGCTGATGACCGATACCAAGGTAACTTCGCGCGTGTTGGGCTCCGCCTGGCCGAGGCACTTCAACAAGCCGATCGCCGCGGCCGTGAAGGCGAACATAGCGGCGGTAGGCTTGCCGGAATGGAGCGGCGAAGACCAAGCTCTCGCAAAAGGGCTGCAAAAGGAACTTGGCGTGGAGCAACGCGGGCTGCCCACGAAACTGGATGAAGCGGCCAACCGCGATGAGGAACCGGACCCGCGCATCCGCCTCGGCGGCGGATCGGACGACATCGGCGACGTTTCCTGGAACGTGCCCACGGTCACGCTAAACTATCCCTCGAATATTTCCGGCCTTCCCGGCCACAACTGGGCGAATGCCATCGCGATGGCAACGCCGATTGCGCACAAAGGTGTGGTTGCGGGAGCCAAAGTGGAGGCAATGTCCATCCTGGACCTACTCACGAACCCGGATCTCATCAGCGCCGCCTGGGACTATTTTCGGAACGTGCAGACGAAGAACGAGACTTACAAACCGCTCATCCGCCCGGAGGACAAGCCGGCGATTTGGCTCAATGAGAAGATCATGCGGGAATACCGGCCGCGCATGAAGGAGTTCTACTACGACCCGGCGAAGTACAGCACCTACCTGGAGCAGCTCGGCGTGAAGTACCCGACGGTGCGCTGACGGCCTATCGGATAATGGTTTCAGGAACCGTGCATGCTCGACGACCTTAGCTTTCCGCACAAGTGCGACCAGACGATCGACGCCCTCTATCAATCCCTGGTGGCGGCGGCGGAGGATCATGATTTCGAAGCCGATATGAACAACGGCGCCCTTACGGTGGAGTTCGAAGATCCGCCCGCCAAGTTCGTGGTGAGCCCGAATTCGCCTGTCCGGCAGATCTGGGTCTCCGCGCATTCCCGCAGCTTCAAGTTTGAATGGGATCCCGCACGGGAGGCGTTTGCGCTTCCCGATACGGGGGAGGACCTCAAGGCGATGATGAGCCGCGCGATATCCGAACAACTCGGCGAGCCGGTGGCCCTGAGCTAGGCGGCAGGGGCGGCGAAGCGAAAGCAGCCATGGCGGGCGTTTACATATCGTGGCCGTTCTGCGCCCAGAAATGCACCTATTGCAATTTCGCCTCTGGCGTGGAGAAGCCGGAAATCCAGGCGGAATATCTCGGGGCGCTGTGCCGCCACCTGTCTTTCCAGGAATGGCCCTTCACTCCGGAAACGATCTATATCGGAGGCGGCACTCCCAGCCTGCTGGCGCCGGATAAACTGGCGCGGATCGTGGAACAGATTCCCGGCTACCCCTGGCGGGAATTCACCATGGAGGCGGCGCCGGGCTCGCTACAACCCCAATGGGTCAACGAGTGGGTGCGGCTGGGCGTGAATCGCGTCAGCCTCGGAGTGCAATCGTTCGTCGAGAAGGAGCTGCGGCAGACAGGGCGGCGACACAGCGCACTGACCGTCGTGGAAGATTGCGATTTGCTCCGCCAAGCCGGAATCGGCAACTTCAATCTGGATCTCATCGCCGGCCTGCCTTTTCAAACGCAGGAGAGCTGGGAAGAGAGCCTCGCGTGGATCGAGCGCCTGCAGCCACCCCATGTAAGCGTCTATATGCTGGAGGTAGACGAGGATAGCCGCCTGGGATTGGAGATTCTGGGTCAGGGATCGCGCTACGGTGCGGGAGCGGTGGCTTCCGAGGAGGCGATCACCGCAAACTATGAACGCGCCGCCCTCTTGCTCGAAGCCTTGGGCACTCCGCGCTACGAAATTTCCAACTTCGCCCGTCCCGGCTTTCGGTCTACGCACAATCTCAAGTATTGGCGTGGGGAGCCTTACCTCGGCTTTGGGGTGGACGCCCATTCATACGATGGGGCGATGCGTTGGGGAAGCCCGGAACAGGTCAGCGAGTACATCGCGTATGTGGAGCGTGGGGCGCCCCGCGAAATAGCCGCCGAAGCCGTGCGCCCGCTCGAAGAGCGCTTCCTTACCGGGTTGCGCCTGGACGAGGGTCTCATTGTGGACCTCGAAACCCTGCCCACGACCCTTCGAACCCGAATTGAAACAGCCATCACCCACAAACTTCTGGTATGGAACGGGGAGTACCTGCGATTTACACCAAGGGGAATTCTCGTTTCGAATGAGGTGTTTGAAGGATTTCTGGGCGCGGATGACCTCGATTCTTAAAGAAACTCCATTGACTGGATAGAGATCGAAAGGCATAATCTCTATTAGGAATTAGGTGATTAGATGCAAAGCTCCGTCAAAGGAGAGTATGCGTTGCGCGCCATCTTCGACTTGGCCGAACAACCCCCCGGCACCCCGATCCGTATCGCGGACATCGCCCAACGCCAGGATATCCCGCAAAAGTTCCTCGAACTGATTCTCGCCGCCCTCAAGCAGGGTGGATTTGTGGAATCACGCCGTGGCGCGGAAGGCGGGTACATGCTGGCGCGCGCGCCGGAACTCATTTCGGTGGGGGAAGTTCTGCGCTTTCTTGAAGGCGCAAAACAGCGCAAGAACACGCAACGAGCGGCAAGACACGATCCGTTCCATGGTCTATGGGAGCAAGTGGATGGCGCCATTGCCGGAATCCTCGACACCACGAACTTCGCATCGTTGGTGCGAGAGTGGCGGGAACGCCGCTCTTCGTACGTACCGGATTGGCAGATTTAGCTCCGCATCGGGCGGAGTGCCTCTTGGCGCCTGGCGCCTGAGGCCGAATGGAGGAGAAACCAGATGATTTTTCAAGATAACTCCCTTTCGATCGGGCGTACGCCCCTCGTAAAGTTGAACCGCGTTACGGACGGTGCGAAAGCCACGGTCCTGGCGAAAGTGGAAGGGCGGAATCCCGCGTATTCCGTAAAATGCCGGATTGGTGCGGCGATGGTGTGGGATGCCGAAAAACGCGGTACCCTCGGGCCGGGCAAGGAGATTGTGGAGGCGACCAGCGGCAACACGGGGATCGCACTGGCATACGTGGCCGCGGCGCGCGGTTACAAGCTCAACCTCACGATGCCGGAGACGATGTCGCTCGAACGGCGCAAGGTATTGAAGGCATTTGGAGCGAATCTGGTGCTCACGGAAGGCGCCGGCGGCATGAAGGCCGCGATCGCGAAAGCGGAAGAACTCGTGGCGTCGGACCCGGGCCGCTACGTGATGATGCAGCAGTTTAAGAATCCCGCGAACCCCGACATCCACTTCAAGACGACCGGCGCGGAGATCTGGAACGACACCGATGGCAAAGTGGACGTCCTGGTGAGCGGCGTGGGAACGGGAGGCACGATTACCGGGGTTGCAAAGTATTTCAAGCAGGCGAAGAACCAGCCGTTACTTTCGGTGGCGGTGGAGCCGGACAATAGCCCGGTCATCAAGCAAAAGCTCGCCGGCGAGGAACTCAAGCCGGGTCCGCACAAGATCCAGGGCCTCGGGGCGGGGTTCATTCCGGATACGCTCGACCTTTCGATCGTGGACCGGGTGGAACTCGTAAGCAATGAGGAATCGATCGAAATGGCGCGGCGGCTGGCGCGGGAAGAAGGCATTCTTTCCGGAATTTCCTGCGGGGCGGCGGTAGCGGCGGCGGTACGATTGGCGCAGCAGCCGGAGTTTGAAGGCAAGACGATTGTGACGGTGCTGCCGGATTCCGGGGAACGCTATTTAAGCACGGTCCTTTTCGAAGGGCTTTTTGCCGATTAATCGGAAAATCAAAGAGAAAGGCCACCATTGCGGTGGCCTTTCTCTCGCGAATTAAAAATGCTCCTCGCTAATTCAAATCAACTACGTGCAAAAACGGGCGACCACAATTATTCTGACCGACATTTTCACGGGGACTCGCGCGCTTTCAAGCTCGCAGTATCCCAGGCTGACAAATCGCCGAAGCGGTAAGAACCGTGGTGCATCGCGATCCCTAAGGGGTTATCGAATCGATGCGGGTGATGGCGGTGCAGCCCTCAGCCAGAAGTCGTGATCGCCCAGCGATCAATGACTAATTCCGTTTTTGTTCCCTCCTTCAATCTCTATCTAATCCACTTCTATCACCGCTTGCCACGGATTACAAGCACTATTTTCTCAACCGGTGGAAAGATACAAAGGTCCAGTTTCGGCATGTATTCTCCCCTTGCAATTATTTCTCCAATAAATCCCTAAGGACGGATAACACCGCAGTTTCTCCGCGTTCAAAAGGAATCGCGGAAGCTGGCTGCCCGCCTCCCAGGACCTCCAGCAGCCGGACCCGAGCGCCTCGCGGAGCCCAGACCCTGGGATGCTCCGGGCCGAAGAAAACGACGCAGGGGATCCCCAGCATGGCGGCCAGGTGCGTGATGCCGGAATCGTTCCCGATGAACAAGGCGGCGGATGCCAGCGCGCGGGCAAGATCGTCCAACTTCTCGAATCGCCAGGCGTCGCAGTCAAGATCCCCCGGCAGCGTATCCTCCGGCCCGGCGCACCACTGGATTGCGGCATCTCTTCCCATGGAAGCGGCAATGGAGCGGGCGAGCTGCCGGTACCGGGAGAGCGGCCAATTCTTCCGCGCGCTGCCCGAGAATGGATGCAGCACCACGCGAAGCGGCCTTGCGGCGGTGCGCTCGATAGCCAGAGTGGGCAGCAAAATGCGGCGGCCGCCCTCGGATCGCCATGCTGCAGGCTCGGAGTCGAGACCGTGCCACGGGCGGGTCTGGCGAAGAAACCAGTCGCTCACATGCACCGTCGAATCCCGGCGCGGCAGAGGCTCAAAGAATCGGATGGGAATGCAAAGTCGTTCGCACGTTTCCTTCAATTCCGGCTGGTTTCCCCCGCTCCAGCTAAGAATCTCGTCGAAGCCTCGCAGCGTATCGGCCAAGCCTTCCGGGAGGCGGACGCCGGGGATTCCCAGTAGGGAAAATCCGGTGGAGGCAAGATTCCGGCGGCGAGTCGCGAGTTCCAGGAGTGGCAGCACCGGTCCAGGAGCCCAGACTTCCGCGTCCTCCGGCCCGATCGCGGCCAGCACAGGCAACCAGCATAGACAATCCCCGATGGCGCCGGGGCGGATGAAGAGTCGGCGCATGGCAGGGCTACGAGCTTAGCGGATGTCGTAGCTGAGGCGCACGGGGACGGTGGCCGGGGGCAGGCATTCCGTATCGGTGCAGGCCTGGTAATGCACCTTTCCGGTGATGGCTCCGAAACCTTGCGAGGCCGTCGCGGGCGCCCGGAAATCCTGTTCGATGGTGAACGTCCCATCGAGTACGGAAAGCTTGCCTTCGGAGAACGGATAGGAGCGCAGCACCGCCTTGGGATAGCGGGGAGGGGCTTCGGACGTAAGCGCCCCCTTCTCCCATGTGAGACGCAGCGGCTTCAAATAGCGGTCGCCAGGGGTTGCGCTCGTGACGTGGTAGCCTCGCGCGACCGTCACCGTTACCGGCACCGTGATGGCCCCCCCGCGCTTCACGGCCACGGGTCCCTTCACGGCCACGGTGGCCACGCCGGGTTTGCCGCTATTTTGCCCCGGCAGCCCCGTCGCCCACGCGAGCAGGATCAGCGGCGTCAATAGCACCCACCGCCGCTGCGGTTTTTCCTTCGAGCAGTGCACGAATTTCCTCCTCAAACACCTTGCGGCTGACAATCCCCATGTGGACGCTGGCCACTTTGCCGTTCCGGTCGAGGATAAAGCTGGTGGGCAAGGCTTGCACTCCGCCGTAGAGCTGCGCCATTTCTTCCGTTCCCAGCACCATGCGGTAGTTCACCTTCATGTCCTGCATGAAGGGTTTCACGGCTTTCCAGCCGTCTTCATCCATGGATACGCCCAGCACGGCGAAGCCCTGGTCCTTGAACTCGCGCTCCATCTCCACGAACCATGGGATCTCAATCTTGCAAGGGCCGCACCAGGTGGCCCAAAAATTGAGCAGCACCACTTTCCCCCGAAGGTCGGAGAGCTTCAGCGTCTGCCCATTGGCGTCTTCGAGGGCGAAATCCGCTGCCTCGTTGCGGGTATGTTCCGCCTTGAGCTTGGCCGTGCTTTCGTGCTCACCCGGCTTGGTGCAGGAGATCAGCCCGATCACGAATGTGGCTGCCAACAGGATCTTCAGCTTCTTCAAAATGGCTCCTTCGTCTAAACGTTCGTGTGAAGTGCCGCAACCCCGCGCCTGTGGCTCACTTGATCAGTTCCGGGCGCAGATCCTTGATCTGTATGGAATCGCGCATCACATCCATCTTTTTCCGGAATTTCTCATCATGCAGGCGTGTGTTGATCTGCGCGGCCACGCCCAGGTACTCGGGCTCCGTGACGGATTCCGCCCGGAAAATGTAGAAGCCGTTCGCCTGGCGGACCGGATCGCTGATCTGGCCGGGTTTCAGTGCGAAGACCACAG
>JADYZL010000379.1 GCA_020853155.1 Bryobacterales bacterium | reverse complement strand
ACAATGGAAGAGCACCGTCGATGGGATGGTGGCCCGGGGCGCGCCCGGCAGCCAAGCCGAACTGAACCTGGTGGTGGAGTATCTCGCGGCTCAGTTCGGACCGGCTACGCGCTAGGGATGCGCCCGGGTCCAGGCTGGCCCCGTTCAACCGCCGACGATGATGATGCCGCGTTCGGAAATGCCATTTCCATGACCCAGATCCGCTGTGACGGTGAGTTCATGCCGGCCCGGGCTAAGTTGAGTGTTCAGGACGAACCCGAACCCAAGCTCTCCGTCCAAGTTCGATACCCATCGGACCTCCTTGGGGTGAACGCCACCCAGCCCGCGAGCATCGATATGGGCGGTGAGGGTCACGGCTCCATCATGGACGGGACAATCCGGATTCGGCAGGCAGAGGATGAGCTTTTGACGCTTTTGCGGTAATCGGAAATGTCCTGAATCCGCCGACGCGGATTGGAGCTCGGCAGTCGCAATCGCGCGGAAAAAGCAATGATCGCCACCGGGCAAACGGTCGATGGGAATCTTTACCTGGCCGTTCGGAGGATCCAACGCCACGGGAAGCCACGTGCCCCCATCGTCCGAAGTGAGGAGCACGAGCACCGAGACTGCCTCGCGCGGATGACTCGTTTTGATCGAGAGCACCAGGTCGGCGTGGTTTAGCTCGGGGCCCTCCACGGAAACCACCGGCGCCTCACCGACCTCAATACGGTGGAACGGCTCCGCTCCCCGGTGAAAGGCAACGCTCCGGACCTCTTCCGCCGGCCACTCCACCACTTCCTGAAAGTCAAGCCAAGGCTCCCGTTCCAGGGGCACGTCCGCGCCGGCGCAGCCGCAGCCGCACTTGCCCATGCCGTGGGTGGCGGCCCATGTGCAATGATGCGTGGCCAGAATCCGGTTATTGGCATCGAGCAGATCGAGGGAAATGGGAGACACTCCGCGCGGCGGAGGCGTAGGAGCCGGACCCGCGGCATCAAGGCGCAAGGCACGCCGCACGCTAGCGTGGCGCACCCCCTGCACTTCGCGGTACACGCGAAAATCAAGCACCAGGACGGGGCGCAAGCGGTGCGGGTCAATCGGGGTTGATTTGTGGAGGGAACGCCGGTTCAAGATGTTCTGGTATGTGTATGGCGATATCCATTGGTTGTTTCCATAGGACATGATATCGTCGCTCACCGCGGGGTCATACAGTGTTGGCGGGGAGGTGCCCGTGTCAATACCAACTTCCCCTATCGATGTCTTGCTTCCCCCGTAATTGGGGTAGAGGGGGTCACTCGATGAGTCGCCGGCCACGGCCACGTGAGAGCATTCGTAAAGGTGTCCGATTTCGTGTGCGAAGGTCGGGTTGTAGCCAACAAAACCACCGCCCGCTCCACTCCCGCACCCGGCATTGAGTCTGGTTGTGCCAGCAGGAATTGCCGCCTGTGGGACCATGCCGAAGACGATATCTCCGAGTCCGAACAACGCCGTGAAGATTCGCGTTACATTGAGATCCGCGATCAACTTTTGCCATGAGGTGTTGCAGCCCCCGGCTTGCGCGGGCAACTGGGCGAAGGGCGAGCGGCTGGTCACTTCGATTCCCAGAATTGTGGTTTCAAAATAAGGAAATGGAAGCATCCGGCTGGCCAACGCGGTGGTGCCCAGCATGGAGGCGTCGGTGGGCGAGGTCACGTTTCCTTTGCTATCCACCCAGTTCACTCGAACCAAACAGACTTTCGGCGCTTCCACATTGAGGAACTGCAGATACTGGGCTGTTCTCGCCGTGTGAGAGGAGGATGGGCCGTCCTCTACCGGCCAGAGGATGACGGACGCATAGATACGTCCAGGTTTGCAGAAGTAGGCGGGAATGAGGAAGTTCAGCGTACAGTTCGCAATGAGGGGCTTGAGCGCTACACTGTTCCGGCCGGGCAAGGAGACCGTGAGTTCTTGATCCCAGGCGCTCCGGTCAATCTTCGCAGCGGGGCCAACTCGCGCCCCAATCGATCTGGTTGGGCCGGTCTGGTAGATTACGCGGTCTCCAATGGATAGCGTGAGTTGGCCGGTTACCCGCTTCCCCGTGAGCGTGTCCCCCAAGAGCCCCGGTTGCACGGATGGATAGACCCGCGTCACCAGCGTCTTGTAGGCAACAAGGGGCACACCATTGTCCGGCCCATAGCTCGCGCCCGACGAACCATTAAATTGAGTGGACTGGGTAAACTCGACTCCGGCAACGCGAAGAGTTCCTTGCGTGAGGCGGTCGATTGAGGAGTTCGCGCTGGGACGGCTTTGCGGAGAGCCGGACGCGAGGTTGAGGTTGAGGTTAAGCATGAGCCGGTCGGCCACGCTTTGCGCTAGATTCTCCATTTCCGAAAGTTCATCGGATTCATTCATTGAAGTAACCTTCCTTCTTTGTCGAAACGAGGTCGTAAGAGAATGCGATACTTCATCCAGATCGCAAGGGAAGGTGGCGGCAAGGCTGAAAAGGATATCGCCGTGTTTCGTTCCGCCGCAAGTGAGCCTGCGTGGCGGGGTGGCGCGTTTAGCGTGTACCTATGTGGGCTTCGGTGAGGTGCGGAGCGGACGCGATCAACGAGATCCGGATTCGAAGTGTGCTCTCGGAGCATTCGGCACAGAACCCCAATTGTTGTGCGGTGGTCTGTGAAGGATGGCGGAGCCGGGCGCTGGAGGCTGGTTCTATCCTGGACGGCAAGAATCGCGATTCAACACGAGGCGGGCCACCGATGGAAGCGTGGTTCATGCCGCCCCACCGGTTCATAGGCACGCACAAGTCAACTCTAGCATCCTGGACAAAAACGTCAAGATTT
>JADYZL010000378.1 GCA_020853155.1 Bryobacterales bacterium | reverse complement strand
CGCGACTCTCCGAAGAGAAAATCAACGCCGCACCTTTTGGCAGCTCGAACGCAAGTATCGACGACAAGGGGAGGGTGAAGCTCTCCACATCGTTCCAAAAGTTCCTCCAGGGTCAATCGGACAATCGCTTGTACGTTACCACGCTTGAGGACGGCGTACTAGCAATTTATCCGGCGGAAGTCTGGCAGCACAACGTAGCGGTCATGCAGGAGAGTTTCGAAGACCCTACCGCCGCGGAGACGATGACCTTTCTTCTGCACGCGATGGGCGCCGCCACGGAGATGGACAGCCAGGGAAGAATTCTCATTCCGGCGAAGTTGCGAGACGCGCTGGATTTGACGAGTGAGCCGCTAAAGGCGAATTGTTTTAAGGGCCGCATCGACGTCATGCGGGATTCCGTGTTTGACAAGAAGGTTGCCGAAGCGATGGAGCGCCGCGCCGGCGTGTTGTTGCAGCTCAAGGCCAAGCAGTTTATTTAGGCCGAAATGCACTACCCGGTGATGCTTCCGGAGGTTCTTGAGTACCTGGCAATCCGGCCTGGAGGAATTTACCTCGATGCCACCGCCGGGATGGGCGGACACAGCGGTGCGATTGCCGCGCGGCTTGACGGCGGGTTGGTGATTGCGAACGATCGCGATGCCGTGTCGCTCGCAATGGCCCGTGCAAACTGCGCGGAGTATGCGGATCGGATGCGATTCCGTCAAGGGGATTTTTCGACGCTGCCTGAGGCGCTTCGTGAGGCGGGGGTAGAAGCGGTGGATGGGTTGGTGGCGGATTTCGGCGTAAGCCGGTATCAGCTCACGAGCGCGGAGCGGGGGTTTTCGCTGCAGGCGGACGGGCCTCTGGACATGCGGATGGACCAGAGCAAGGGGATCACGGCCGCCGAGATCGTCAACACCACGCCGGAGAAGGAACTCGCCGACCTGATCTATGAATTGGGCGAAGAACGGCATTCGAGGCGGATCGCGAAGAGCATCGTGCGAAACCGGCCGATCCGGAGCACGCTGGAGCTTTCGCGAGCGGTTGAGCAGGTACTGCCCCGCAGAGGGCGGATCGCTCCGGCGACGCAGACATTCCTGGCCCTGCGCCGCGCGGTGAATGAAGAAGACGGGCAATTGCGCGCCTTCTTCGATGTGGCGCCGGGATTGTTAAAACGAGGCGGGCGGCTGGTCGTGATCTCATTTATGAGCCTCGAAGACCGGATCGCGAAGAACCGGCTCAAAGACTTGGCTAGAGAAGGCATAGCGAAGGTGCTCACCAAACACGTGGTGAAACCCGGCGCGGAGGAAATAGCGGCTAATCCCGCATCGCGGAGCGCGGTGTTGCGGGCAATGGAGAGGATCTAGGCGGAGGGAAGGCGGCAATGGCAACGGCAGTGCAATGGGAAACGGGGGCGGAAGGCAACCTGGGCAACGCGCGCAACGATGGAGCCAGGAACACATGGCGGGAGCGTACCGAAGCGTACAAGCTACGATCGATCCCAAACGAGGACGTCTATTTTTATTCGAAGCGGATAAACAACAGCCGGCTCATTAAACCGGAAGACCCGGTCTCGCGCCGGAAGGCGGTAGGCCTGATGGCCGGTGGCGTCGGCTTCGCGGCGATGCTGATTCTGCTCATGATGCCGCACCTGATGAACCTGATGGCGGGGATGCAAGTCCACGCGCTCGAGGAGGAGCGGCGCGCGTTGGTGGCGGATCACGACGCCATTGAACTCGAAGAGTCGCGGTTGATGGATCCCAAACGCATGAACGCGATTGCCCGCGAGAACAACCTGGTGGAGCCCGGCCCGCAGCAGGTGTTCTACCTGAATCCTCTGGCGAAACCAAGATCCAAGGAAGTCCTGGAGGCTAAGCTCAAGTAGGAAGCGATTCCTCGGGGGAGGCCTTCAGTGGTGCGCAATCCGATCAAAGCGGTGGCCCGGAAGAGGGTCGGCATCCTTGCGATCTTTCTCGTGCTATGGGTGCTCGGCATCGTAATCCGGCTCGTGCAATTGCAACTGGTTCAAAGCGAGCAGTATGCCCGCTATGCGGCCAGCCAGCAAACGCAGACCGTGAAACTGCTGGCGCCGCGCGGCGCGATTTACGATCGTAACGGGAACCCGCTTGCCCTGAGCCTGGAGCAGGATTCAATCGCCATCAATCCCCTGCGGGCGCCCGATCCGGCTGAGGCGGCCCGCCTTCTCGCCCCCATTTTCCATTTGGACGCGAAAGCGCTTGAGGCGAAGATTGCCCGCTACAAGAACGAACGCTGGGGTTTTCTCTGGATCCGGCGCTGGTCCACGGCGGAAGAATCCGCGGCAGCCCACGCATTGCGAAGCGACAAGAAGCTTCGTGCCGATTGGATCGAATTCTACAAAGAGCACAAGCGCTACTATCCGAAGCATGAACTGGCAAGCCATGTTCTTGGCAGCGTGGGCGTGGAGGAATCCGGACTCTTCGGCATTGAATACAAGCTGGAGAAGGTGCTGAGCGGCCATCACGGCGAGGCGACGGTGCTGCAGGATGTGCGGCAGCGCGGGATCGAATCCCAAATCACGAAGAAACCGCGTCCTGGATCGAGTATCCGCATCTCGATCGACGAGCGGATCCAGCACGCCGCGGAGACCGCCTTGAAGAAAGCAATTCAAACCGCGAAGCTGCCCTCCGGCAGCGTCGTCGTGATGGATCCGCATACCGGCGACATCCTGGCGATGACGAGCTTTCCGGATTTCGACCCGAATATCCGTCCGCGGACGAATGCGGAGCTGGAGAAGCGGATCAACCGGGGGATGTCTCTGATTTATGAGCCGGGGTCGGTCTTCAAGGTGATCACACTGGCGGCGGCGCTCGAGAAGACCCGGCTCAAGCCCGATTCCATCATCGATTGCGGCAACGGTTCGATTCGTCTACCCGGCCGGGTGGTACGGGATCACCATAGCTACCGCTCGCTCAGCATGGAGATGGTGCTCGCGAAATCAAGCAACATCGGCGCCATTAACATCGCCAACGTCGTGGGAAAGAACGCGATGTACGACTATATCCGTGCGTTCGGCTTCGGTGAGCGAACGGGGATTGAGTTGCCCTTCGAGGAGCCCGGTTACGTGTGGCCAATGCAGAAGATCGAGACGCCGCGAGTGTACTCGAATATCCTGGCTTCCGTGGCTATGGGGCACCAGATCAGCACGACGACTCTGCAACTGGCACAGGCATGCTCCGTGATCGCCAACGGGGGCACTCTGGTGCGCCCGCGCATGCTGCTCGAAACACGCAGCCCGGAAGGGGTGGAGACGCTGGAGCCTGTAAAGAAAGGCAACCGCGTCGTGCGGCCGGAAACCGCCATCACCATGCGAAAGATGATGGAGACGGTAGTTCTTGACGGCACGGGCAAAGGCGCGCGCCTGGCCGGCTGGACCGCCGGCGGAAAGACGGGCACGGCCCAGATCTTCGATCTCGATCAGCGCCGCTATCTCCACGAATACTACTCTTCGTTCATGGGATTCGCGCCGATCCACAATCCGGCGATCGTCGTTGTTGTCACACTGGACCGTTCGAAAGCATACGGCGGGACGGTGGCGGCCCCGGTCTTCCAGGAGGTGGCCGCGGAAAGCCTGCGCGTGCTGGGTATCCCGATGGATAACCCGGCCACGGCGATCGCCAAGCTACAGAAGCCGGACCCCACGGAGACGGAAGAGGGGGACTTCACGTTGGCGAACGGAGCGGTGCCCGTGGATGCGGCCAAGCTCTTGCCCGACACTCGCCGTCAGCTCGTCCGGATGCTCTCGGACGCGATCAAAGTGGATCCTGACCTTGAGGATTGGATGATGCCGCCGGAGCGCTCTTCCCTGGCCTCAGGCCAGACGGGGGCCGGACAATCGGTAGCTTCCAGTATCCGAGCCGGCGAGAGCAACCCGGCGGCGAGCGCGCCGCCGTCCGTGGAGGAGAGTTCTCCCGAGAAACAGTTCGAAGAGGAAGCCCGCCGCTATGCAAACGGATCCGGGATGGCGGGCCAGACGGTTCCCAGCCGGAAGGTGAGTCTTTTTCTGAAGCGCCGATCCACCCCCGTATTCGCGGGAAAATCCATGCGGGAGGTTATGAGCGACGCACTCGAAGGCGGATTCGAGATCCAAGCGTATGGGCGCGGCATTGCCCGTGCGCAGATCCCTCCCGCCGGCGTCGAGCTGCCCGAAGGGGAACCGGTCCGTGTACTGTTTACTCCATAAGTCTCCTATGCTGGAGCAACCGAGTTGAGAAACGAGAGGACGAAGCCAGGCATCCGATGCGCTTAGCGGAACTATTTCGCGAACTACCGGACGACGTGGAGATGGCGCCCGCGATTTCTTCGTTGGACGTGCGCGGATTGGCCTATGATTCGCGCGCGGTGAAACCGGGCGCCTTGTTCTTCGCTTTTGCCGGCGCGCGCACGGACGGCAACCGTTATGCTGAGGATGCCATTGAGCGGGGCGCGGTGGCCGTGGTGAGCGAAAGCCCCGCGCCGGCCGGGATTGCCGTTCCCTGGATTCGCGTTCCTCACGGCCGCCGCGCGCTCGCCACTGCCGCCCGCGCGTTCTATCGGGAAGCGGCGGAACGAGCAATTCTCACGGGGATTACGGGCACCAACGGGAAGACCACCACGGCCTGGCTGATCGATGCCGTACTCCGCGCCACGGGTGAACGCACGGCGTTGATCGGCACCGTGAACTACCGCATCGGCGACACCCTGCTGCCCGCCGCCAACACGACCCCGGAATCGCTCGATATCTATGGGTTGATCCAGCGGCTATCCGATCTCGGCGGGCGATATCTCACCATGGAGGTCTCTTCGCACGCCTTGGCGTTGGGGCGCGTCCACGGCGTCCACTACCAGACCGCGGTTTTCACGAACCTTACCCAGGACCACCTCGATTTTCACCGCACCATGGATGCCTATTTTGGAGCGAAAGGGCTACTCTTCTCGCCGGAACGTGCGCAACCGCCCACCTGGGCAGTATTGAATGCCGACGATCCTTACGCGAATCACGTACCGCTAGCTCCCCAAACAGAAGCGATTCGCTTTGGGTTGAACCAGACGGCGGACCTGCGTGCGCTGAATGTGGAGACCGGATTCCAGGGCATTTCGTTCGATGTCGAGTGGCAGGGCAAGCGCTTGCCGCTGTGTTCCCCCATGCTGGGAGAGTTCAATGTACACAACCTGCTCGGCGCCTATGGCGTCTGCTTGAGCTACGGCGTTGACCGTCAATCCATTCACGAAGCGCTTGCGCACACCGCCGCCGTGCCCGGCCGGTTCGAGCGCGTGGATGCCGGCCAGCCCTTTGCCGTGGTGGTGGATTACGCGCACACGCCGGATGCGCTCCTTAATCTGTTGCAATCGGCACGAAAGATGAAGCCAGCCCGCGTGATCACCGTGTTTGGCTGCGGCGGAGACCGGGATCGATCGAAGCGCCCGCACATGGCCGAAGCGGCCGCGTCGCTCAGCGACTTTGTGGTGTTGACTTCGGACAATCCACGCTCGGAGGCGCCACTCGACATCATGAACGACGCGCTCGTGGGCTTGCAGCGCTTCAATACGCCGCGGCTTCTCGAAGTCGATCGAGCGGAGGCCATCCGGCGCGCGATTCGCATGGCGGACGCAGGCGATATCGTTCTGATCGCGGGCAAGGGCCACGAAACGCACCAGATTTTCGCGGACCACACCACCCATTTTGACGACCGCGAAGCGGCACTGGCCGCGCTCCGCGATCGCGGATTCTCCACTCCCCCGGGGGAGGGCTCATGAAGCTCTCCCTCCGCTCCATTGCAGAAGCACTCGCTCTGCCCGAACCGGCCACTGGCGAAGTGGTGAGCGGGTATGAGACGGATTCCCGGCGCGTCCAGCCCGGCGATCTCTTTTTCGCCATGCGCGGGGGATCTCTCGATGGCCATCAGTTCATCCCGCAGGCGGTTGCCAGTGGCGCCACGGCGTTGATTGTGGAACGGCCCGGCCCGTACCCGGTCCCCACTTTTGAGGTTCCAGATTCGCTTCAAGCCTTGCAGCGCCTGGCCGCGTGGGCGCGCGGGGTGTGGGGTAAGCCGATTCTCGGCCTTACGGGCAGCGCCGGCAAGACGACAACCAAAGACATCTGCGCCGCCCTTCTGAGCGTTCGCTTTCGAACGGGCCGCACCATGGGGAATTTCAACAACCACGTGGGCCTCCCGCTTTCTCTGCTGAGATTGCCGGACGATGCGGAAGCAGCCGTGCTCGAACTCGGGATGAACCATGCGGGCGAGATCGCCTTGCTCGCCGGGATCGCGAGACCCAATCATGGGCTGGTGACGAACGCCGGTTATGCCCATATCGAGCATTTCGAATCCGTGGAAGGCGTCGCGATGGCCAAGCGCGAACTCATTGAGGCCCTTCCCGCCGAAGGGACGGCGATCCTGAATGCGGACGATGCCAGGGTGAGTGCGTTTGCCCAGGTTCACGCCGGGCCGGTGCTGCGCTACGGCTTCTCTCCGGAAGCGGACCTGCGCGTGGAGAACGGCGTGGCCAGTGAAGCGGGAACGAGTTTTTCGGTACGCGGCGTTCCCTTTCAGACGGCGTTGCGCGGCCGTCACAATTTGTCGAATGTGCTGGCGGGCCTAGCCGCCGCGACGGTCTTCGGAATTGCGCTTGAAGATTTGCGCGAGGCCGTCGCCGCGCTCCAGCCGGGGCCGATGCGCGGCGAGATCCGCGAGTGCCGCGGGGCCACGGTGATCGACGACTCCTATAACGCCAACCCCGATGCCATGCTCGCGATGCTGCGCGTGCTGAGCGACTTCCCAAAAGCCACACCAGAGGGGAGACGCATCGCGATTCTCGGAGAGATGCGGGAACTCGGCGACCGTTCGGAATACCTGCACCGCGAGATCGGCCGCGCGGTCTACGAGATGGGGATTGACCATCTGATTGCCGTTCACGGGGATGCGGCGCACCTGCGCAATGAGGCAGCCGCTTCCGGCGTTCTCTCGGACGCCGCGGCATTCTTCGAAACCCCGGAAGAGGCGGGCGCCGCCGCGAGAAAGCTCGCGAGGCCCGGCGATATCCTTTTATTTAAGGGTTCCCGCGGCACTCATGTCGAGCGCGCGCTTGAGGAGTTCCTGAGGTAAACCACGATGCTCTACTGGCTCCTCTTTGAACAACTCCAATCTCACTTCAGCCCGCTGCGCATTTTCGGTTATCTTACGTTCCGGGTGGCGCTGGCGAGCCTCACCGCGCTGTTTCTTTGCATCGTGCTTGGCCCATTTCTGATCGAGCGTTTACGCCACTTGCAGATCGGCCAGTACATTCGCGAAGAGGGACCCAAGAGCCATCAGAAAAAGGCCGGCACTC
This sequence comes from Bryobacterales bacterium, assembly GCA_020853155.1. GTDB lineage: Bacteria > Acidobacteriota > Terriglobia > Bryobacterales > Bryobacteraceae > JACTMJ01. Next base: position 3,585 of record JADYZL010000378.1, on the reverse strand, counting down.
CCACCATGGGGGGAGTGCTGATCGTCATCTCGATTGTCATCGCCACCCTTCTCTGGGCGAATCTGACAAACCCGATGGTCTGGATCGCGATCTTCAGCATCGTGGCCTACGGCTCGATCGGCTTCTACGACGACTACATGAAGGTCACCCGGCGGAGAAACCTCGGCCTCAGCAGCCGGAAAAAATTCGGGCTGCAATGCCTGATTGCGCTCGCAGTTTGCGCGGCGTTGATGGTGCTGCACGCGCAGGGCAGTTACACCACGCGCATGAACGTTCCTTTTTTTAAGCAACTTCGGCCCGACCTACTCATTCATTCCCTGGCGGATAACTGGTGGACTTATCCGCTCAGCTTCGCGATCGTCTACCTTTTTCTTCTCATCGTCGTGGTGGGTGCATCGAACGGAGTCAACCTTACGGATGGCCTCGACGGCCTGGCCATCGGGCTGATGGTGATCGCGGCGGGTGCGCTCACGGCGCTCACCTACATCAGCGGACACGCGGAATGGAGCCGCTATCTCGAAATTGAACGCGTTGCGAACGTGGGAGAACTCACCATCTTCTGCGGAGCGATGACGGGGGCGTCGATCGGCTTTCTCTGGTATAACGCGCATCCTGCACAGATTTTCATGGGCGACGTTGGTTCGCTCTCCCTGGGAGGGAGCCTGGGCGTAGTGGCGGTGCTCATCAAGCAGGAGATTCTGCTGCTATTTATCGGTGGGGTCTTCGTGATCGAAACCCTTTCCGTGATCCTTCAGGTTGCGAGTTTTAAGCTGACGGGCAAACGTATCTTCAAGATGTCCCCAATCCATCATCATTTTGAAGCGCTGGGGTGGCAGGAATCGAAGATCATTGCGAGATTCTGGATTGTGGGGCTGGTGCTGGCGCTGTTCGCGCTCACCACGCTCAAGATTCGCTAGAAAGCGTGGATATGGAACTGACAGGAAAGCGCGTGTTGGTGATGGGCATGGGGAAATCCGGCCTGGCCATGCTGCGCCTCGTTCAACGGGAGGGCGGGCTTGCCACCGCCTCGGATGCCAAACCGCTCACGGAACTGGAGAACATTTCCGCGCAAATCATCTCGCTGTCGCAGGCGTTCCTGACGCAAGAGGAAGCGCTCGGCGGAGTTGGCGGTTTTGATCTGGTGGCGATTTCACCGGGAGTTCCCATCGATCTGCCCATCCTCGAAGCGGCGCGAGCAGCGGACATTCCGGTGGTGGGGGAAGTCGAACTGGCGGCGGGCTATTTGAAAGGGCCGGTGATGGCCATTACGGGCACCAATGGGAAGACCACCACCACCGCGCTAGCCGGGCATCTGTTGAAATCCGCGGGCGTACCCGCGCAGATCGGCGGCAACATCGGCACCCCGGTATGCGACCTGATTGCCGCGTCGGCCGAGGACCGGTGGAATGTCCTTGAACTTTCGAGCTTCCAGTTGGAGACCATTCGTGATTTCCGCGCCGATATCGCGGTGTGCCTGAATGTGACGCCGGATCACCTGGACCGTCACCACACGATGGAAACCTACGTTGCCCAGAAACGCCGCCTCTTTGAGACGCAAGCTGCCGGGGCGCACGCCGTACTGAATGGCGACGATCCGGTCACGGCAAGTTACGGCGGCGCGAGCCAGGCCACCGTGCATCTCTTTTCCCGGCTCACGAACGGGAAGTGCGAGATGGAGTTGCACGGCGACCAGATCGTTTATCGCGGCGAGACCCTGATCGGGCGCAAGGAGATTCCCCTGCTCGGGCTGCACAATGTGGAGAATGTCATGGCCGCATCCCTGGCCGCGCTGCTGGCCGGCGCGGAGCCGAAGGCGGTTGCCCAAGGCGTCTCCAGTTTTCCCGGCGTCGAACACCGGCTGGAATTTGTGCGCAGACTGAACGGCGTGTTGTGGTACAACGATTCGAAAGCAACCAACGTCGATGCCGCGCTGAAGGCCATTGAAGCCTTTCCTCAGCCGCTCTGGATCATTCTGGGCGGTAAGGATAAGAACAGCGATTACCGCCCGCTCGCCGCCGCGCTCCAGGGCAAGGTGCGCAATGCCCTGCTCATCGGAAAGGCCGCCGGCTTGATTGCCTCCCAGATCTCACCCGCCGTGCCCACGGTGCCCTGCGAGACGATCAGCGGCGCCGTCGATTATTCGTTCCATCACGCGCGGATGGGCGAGGTGGTTCTGCTTGCGCCCGCATGCGCCAGCTTCGATCAGTTTCAAAGCTATGAACACCGGGGGCGTGTGTTCAAGAGTCTGGTGGACGCACTTTCGAAGGAGGACAACGGATGACCCGGGCACGGGAAATGGATTGGGTTCTGTTCGGCAGCGTGGTTGCCCTGCTGGCCTTCGGCTTTGTGATTTGTTACAGCGCGGGCAGCGTGGTGGGCGGCTTGCGGGGGAAGGGCGAATGGTATTTTATCGGACGCCAGGCAACTTACGCGCTTGCGGGAGTGCCCCTGCTGCTCTTTCTACCGCGGTTGGATTTCCGGCTCCTGAATCGTCCCGCGTGGGCCTTCCTTCTGATGGGAGGAATTACCATTGCGGTGTTTGCGGGAATTCTGCTGGACCCCAGTGCGCACCGTTGGATCCGGCTGGGATCAATCCAGGCGCAACCATCCGAGTTCGCGAAGCCGGCATTGATTATTTTTTGCGCGTACTTCATCGCGAAGCGAATGAAGGCCATCAATGACCGCCACACCGTGCTGCCTGCGTCCATTGCGGTCGGCGTTCTGGGCGGCGCGGTCGCTTTCGGGGATCTGGGGACCGCCGTGGTTCTGGTGATTACGGCTGTGCTTCTCTTTTTCGTCGCGGGCCTGAAGTGGAGATATATCTGGATCGCGGTCGCCATCGCCTGTCTCGGCCTGGTGCTGGCGATTGCATGGAAGCCCTACCGCCTCTTCCGGGTCATCGGCTTCGTCGATCCAAACTTGAAGATGATTCGCACGATTCATCCGGAGTGGGCGGATAACTATGAAGCGCAGAACCGGCTGAAGGGCAGAGACGCCAGCTATCAGGTGACGCAATCCGTCGTCGCGGTTGGAGCGGGCGGCCTTACGGGCGCGGGCCTAATGGAAGGCAAGCAGAAATTGCTCTATCTCCCCGAGGCGCACACGGACTTTATCTATGCCGTGATTGGAGAGGAGCTGGGTTTCGTGGGGGCGATGTTCACCCTTGGACTGTTTCTCTTGATTACCTGGCGGGGGATCCGCATCTTCCTTCGCACGGACGATCTCTTTGGAAAGTACCTCGCCCTCGGGATCACGGTGTTGATCGTTTTCCAGGCTTTGATGAATATCAGCGTTGTGCTGGGGATCGCCCCCACAAAGGGCATTCCGCTACCCATGATCAGCTACGGCGGGAGTTCCTTGCTGAGTTCGATGATCTGCTTTGGCCTGCTGCTGAGCGTGAGTGAACGGACAAGTTAGAAGGAGAGCCGCCCGCGAAGCGAATGACCGAATGACGTATCGAATCCTATTTGCCGGTGGGGGAACCGGCGGCCACGTGATCCCCGCGCTGGCCGTTGCGGAGGAGGTGCGCCGCCGCGGGCATGAGGTTCTGTTTCTGGGAGTGGAGCGGGGGATGGAAGCCCGCCT
>JADYZL010000377.1 GCA_020853155.1 Bryobacterales bacterium | reverse complement strand
ACAATGGAAGAGCACCGTCGATGGGATGGTGGCCCGGGGCGCGCCCGGCAGCCAAGCCGAACTGAACCTGGTGGTGGAGTATCTCGCGGCTCAGTTCGGACCGGCTACGCGCTAGGGATGCGCCCGGACCCAGGCTGGCCCGTTCAACCTCCGACGATGATGATGCCCCGTTCGGAAATGCTGTTTCCGCGGCCCAGATCCGCCGTGACGGTGAGTTCATGCCGGCCCGGGTTGAGTTGCGTGTTTAGAACGAGCCCGAACCCTAGCTCTCCATCGAGATCCGATACCCATCGGACCTCCTTGGGGTGAACTCCACCCAGCCCGCGAGTATCGATATGAGCCGTGAGGGTCACGGCTCCACAATGGACAGGACAATCCGGATTCGGCAGGTTAAGGACGAGCTTCTGACGCTTTTGCGGAAGGCGGAAATGCCCTGAATCCGCCGACGCGGATTGCAACTCGGCGGTCGCAATCACGCGGAAAAAGCAATGATCGCCACCGGGCAAACGATCGATGGGAATCTTCACCTGCCCGTTCGGAGGATCTATCGCGACGGGAAGCCAACCGCCCCCATCATCCGAAGTGAGGAGCACCAGCACGGAGACGGGCTCGCGCGGATGATTCGTCTTGATGGAGAGCACCAGATCGGTATGGTTCAACTCGGGGCCCTCCACGGAAACCGTTGGCGCCTCACCGGTCTCAATACGGTGGAAAGGCTCTCCGCCCCGGTGGAAGGCTATGGCGCGGATCTCTTCCGCCGGCCACTCCACCACCTCCTGAAAATCAAGCCAGGGTTCGCGATCCAAGGGCACGTCCGTACTGCCACATCCGCACCCGCACTTTCCCATGCCGTGGGTGGCGGCCCACGTGCAATGGTGCGTGGCTAGAATCCGGTTATTGGCATCGAGTAGATCGAGCGAAACGGGAGACACTCCGTGCGGCGCAGGGGTTGGGGCCGGACCCGCGGCCTCAAGACGTAAGGCACGCCGCACCGAAAGGTGACTCACCCCTTGCACTGCGCGATACAGGCGAAAATCAAGTACCAGGAGCGGACGCAGGCGGCGCGGATCAATCGGCGTCGATTTGTGAAGGGAACGCCGGTTCAAGATGTTCTGGTAGGTGTATGGGGAGATCCATTGGTTGTTTCCATACGACATGATGTCGTCGCTCCCCGCGGGGTCGTATAGCGTTGGCGGGGAAGTGCCCGTGTCAATGCCAACTTCCCCAATCGATGTCTTGCTTCCCCCGTAGTTGGGGTAGAGAGGGTCACTCGACGAATCGCCGGCCACCGCCACGTGAGAGCATTCGTAAAGGTGCCCGATTTCGTGCGCGAAGGTTGGGTTGTATCCTACAAAACCACCGCCCGCTCCACTCCCGCACCCGGCGTTGAGTTTGGTTGTGCCAGGAGGAATTGCCGCCTGTGGGACCATGCCGAAGACGATATCTCCGAGGCCGAACAGCGCGGTAAAGATCCGTGTCACGTTGAGATCCGCAATCAACTTCTGCCATGAGGTGTTGCAGCCTCCAGCTTGCGCGGGTAACTGGGCGAAGGGCGAACTACTCGTCACTTCAATTCCCAGAATCGTGGTTTCGAAGTACGGGAATGGAAGCATCCGGCTGGCCAACGCGGTGGTGCCCAGCATGGAGGCGTCCGTGGGCGAGGTCACGTTTCCTTTGCTATCCACCCAGTTCACTCGAACCAAACAGACTTTCGGCGCCTCCACATTGAGGAACTGCAGATACTGGGCCGTTCTCGCCGTGTGAGAGGAGGATGGGCCGTCCTCTACCGGCCAGAGGATGACGGACGCATAAATGCGTCCAGGTTTGCAGAAGTAGGCGGGAATAAGGAAGTTCAGCGTGCAGTTCGAAATGAGGGGCTTGAGCGCTACACTGTGCCAGCCGGGCAAGGAGACCGTGAGCTCTTGATCCCAGGCGCTCCGGTCAATCTTCACAGCGGGGCCAACGCGCGCCCCAATCGATCTGGTTGGGCCGGTCTGGTAGATCACGCGGTCTCCAACGGAAAGCGTGAGTTGGCCGGTTACCCGTTTCCCCGTGAGCGTGTCTCCCAAGAGCCCCGGTTGCACGGATGGATAGACCCGCGCCGCCATGGCCTTGTAAGCAACAAGCGGCACGCCATTGTCCGGCCCATAGCTCGCGCCCGACGAGCCGTTGAACTGGATGGATTGGGTAAACTCGACTCCGGCAACACGAAGCGTTCCTTGCGTGATTCGGTCGATTGAGGAGTTCGCACTGGGACGAGTCTGGGGAGAACCGGGCGTGAGGTTGAGGTTGAGGTTGAGCATGAGCCGATCGGCCACGCCTTGAGCTAGCTTCTCGATTTCCGAAAGTTCATCGGATTCATTCATTGAAGTAACCTTCCTTCTTTGTCGAAACGGGATCGTAAGAGAATGCGATGCTTTATCCAGATCGCAAGGGAAGGTGGCGGCAAGGCTGAAAAGGATATCGCCGTGGTTCGTTCCGCCGCAAGTGAGCCTGCGTGGCGGGGTGGCGCGCTCAGCGTGTATCTATGTGGGCTTCGGCAGGGTGTGGAGCGGACGCGACCAACGAGATCCGGACTCGAAGTGTGCTCTCGGAGCATTCGGCACAGAACCCCAATCGTTGCGCGGTGGTCTGTGAAGGATGGCGGAGCCGGGCGCTGGAGGCTGGTTCTACCCTGGACGGCAAGAATCGCGATTCAACACGAGGCGGGCCACCGATGGAAGCGTGGTTCATGCCGCCCCACCGGTTCATAGGCACGCACAAGTCAACTCTAGCATCCTGGACAAAAACGTCAAGATTT
>JADYZL010000376.1 GCA_020853155.1 Bryobacterales bacterium | reverse complement strand
TTGGGCTTCTAACTGAGACAAAGAGTCGTTCATTGTGGGGGCCTCTTCCCTTAGCGTATACCAACGCTAAGATCAAGGCTACAAAAAAAGAAACCCGCAGCCGTCGCACTTTGATGTCGCGCACCCCACTGCACGGGCATGCGTGCATCCATGCCCCGGTTAGTAGTATTCTGACGGCAAACTGGGTCGCCGAATATCCCTGCGGACGGCAGCGAGGAACGGCGCTGGGATGCGGGGGCGTGCTTGCAGCGGAAATTCTGCCACTTTCCGGTGGCGATTCTCATCAAACGAGAGAATCTGCGGTTTCACAGGAAGGCCGATTGCGGACTTCTGTAACGCGATGCGCGTGTGCAGGTCTTGTGTTGAGGAGGGGTGGCGCGGTGTTTCTGATACGGTTGAAGGTGGCTTCCTTATCGCTCTTCCGGGGGGTGTTGTGCTAGTTGTCTACGTCGTGATTTGGAGTTCCGCCGTCCTTCTGGGCCTTTCCGCCGTATGGGGATTGGTGTGGGCGATACGAACCGGCCAGTTTCATGGCCTGAGGGAAGGCGCTGAGAGCATCTTTGACGACGGCGAACCGGTTGGAACGCCAACGGACTTTTTCCCTGGCGCCACACCCTCAGCCAGGAACTCTTCCGGAACAAAGATCGGGTCGATGGAGGGAGAATGGCGTCGATAGCCGTGACTAAGCCGGAGGTTCCGGATTCGCAGGAACTGCTCACCAGGGTGCAGACGGATCGATCCTGTCGGCAAACCGTCCTGATTTATTACACGAGCGCGGTGTTCTGGCTCCTACTCGGGAGTGTCCTCGCGATCCTTGCCTCATTGAAAATGCACATCCCGGGATTTCTCGCGGATTGGGAATGGCTTACTTTCGGACGCGTGCGTCCCGCCCACCTCAATTCGATGATCTATGGATGGGCGGTAATGGCCGCCATTGGCACGCTTTTGTGGCTGCAAGCACGGATGGGGCGGGTCCGGTTGCCGCTGCCGTTCCTGCTTCCGGTAAGCGGAGTCGTTTGGAACGCCGGCGTCGCTTACGGCATGATTGCGATCCTGATCGGCTACAGCACAAGCACGGAATGGCTCGAGTTTCCGGTACCGGTTCTAGGCTTTTTCGGTTTCTGTCTGGTGCTCGTCATCTACGCTTCGCTCGTTATGATGATGCGCCGCAAGGTTCATCATACGTACGTTTCGCAATGGTACATCTATGGCGGCGTCCTCTGGTTTCCGTTTCTGTATGTCGCCGCGCTCATTCTTACCCAGGCTCCCCATGTGAACGGAACCGTGCGTGCGATCGCCAACTGGTGGTTCGCGCATAACGTGCTTGGCCTATGGCTCACGCCCATCGGCCTGGCATCGGCGTACTACTTTATCCCGAAGGTGACCGGGAGGCCCGTGCACAGCTATCACCTGTCCCTATTGGGTTTCTGGACGCTGGCGCTCTTCTATAACTGGGCGGGCACGCACCACCTGGTGGGCGGGCCGATTCCGGCCTGGGTGATTACGGTGGGCATTGTCGGAAGCATGATGATGTTCATTCCGGTTACCACCGTCGCGATTAACCATCACATGACGATGCTCGGCCAATTTGGGCATTTGAGAACCAGCCCAACCTTGCGCTTTGTCGTGTTCGGCGCGATGAGCTACACCCTGGTGAGCTTCCATGGTTCCCTCGCGGCGCTGCGCTCTTTCAGCGAAGTTGCGCACTTCACGCATCACACGATCGCACACTCTCACCTGGGCGTGTATTGCTTCTTCACGATGATGATGTTCGGCGCGATGTACTACATTTTTCCGCGAATTCTCCGGCGGGAATGGAGTTCCGCTCCGCTGATCAAGGTGCACTTCTGGACAACGGCGATCGGCTCCATCGTCTATGTGGTGGGCCTGGGTTGGGCCGGGCTTGTGCAAGGCTCAATGATGAACAACCCCGATATCCCGTTCATGGATGTCGTGAAGTATACGATTCCGTGGCTCGAGAGCCGGAGTGTCGCCGGCACGTTGATGTCGATCGGGCATGTGGTGTTCGCCGTTCTAGTGTGGCGGATGCTGCGTGGCGATGGCGCAGACCAGCAAGGGCCAACGCTATTTACCACGGCGCGTTCTCTGCGCGCGCAGCGGGAGCGGAAAGCGCGCGCCCGCGAGCGAGCGAAAGGGGTTGCGTAATGAACAGATCACTCTGGATTTTCGTGGGAGTCATCTTTACCGTGGTCTTCTCGCTTTCCGGCCTCGTGCTGGTGCCGGACTGGCAGTTCAGCGAGGTCGGGCCGTACAAGACGGAAGACGGCACATTGTATCCCCAACCGCTTACCGGGCCGCCGGACGCGGGGCGCCATGTTTACATGGACCTCGGCTGCATCTATTGCCACACCCAGCAAGTCCGCCCGGAGGGCTTTGGCGCGGACATCGATCGCGGCTGGGGAAAGCGCCGGACGGTAATGCGGGACTATATGTACGACCCGATTAACCTGACTGGCACGATGCGGACCGGTCCGGATCTCGCCAATATCGGCGCCCGCCAGCCCAGCAGGACCTGGCAGTATTTGCATCTTTACAATCCGGTGATCACCTCGCCCGGAAGCATCATGCCCCCGCACCCGTTTCTGTTCACCGTTGGGGCGGAAGATGTTGCCCCGCCCGACGCCGTGGCGTTGCCGGCGGAATGGCAAACCCCCACTGCGAAGTACATCATCCCAAATAGCCGGGGGCGCTTCCTTGTGGACTACCTGATGTCATTGGACAAGAGCGTC
>JADYZL010000375.1 GCA_020853155.1 Bryobacterales bacterium | reverse complement strand
GTATGGCGTTTTTCGATTTTATCGATTCGCTCTTGAAGGGCGCCTCCGGCTCGGGGGCTCCAGTGGGCGACACGGACAGCGTTCGCAAGATCGCACGGCTTCTCGCTGGGGTCGATCCGGAGCGGGCACGTTTTCTGGGAGCGTTCGCGTATCTGATGGCCCGCGTGGCGCACGCGGATTTTCACGTTAGCGACGAGGAACTCGCGAAGATGAGCGCCGTGCTGATGAGGAAGGGCGGCCTTCCGCCGGAGCAGGCGGAGGCAGTGGCGGAACTCGCGCGCGAGCAAAGCGTGCGTGAGGGCTCCACCGAGGATTTTCTGGTGACCCGGGAGTTCCGCCGCATTGCGAGCAGGGAACAGATGCTGCAAGTCCTCGATTGCCTCTTCGCGGTCTCGGCGGCGCAGGATAGCATTTCCGTGGTGGAGGATAATGCGATCCGCCAGATAGCCAGCGAACTGAATCTGGAGCACCACGAATTTATCCAGGTTCGTTCCCGCTATCGCGACCAGCTTGAGATTTTTCAACCGGGCATCCATGGCGGCGCGGAACCGAATGAGGCATGAACTTCCAATGCGCGACGAACGCCTGATGCGCGAGGCGGAACGCCACCTGAAAGCAAGCGGAAGGCGCATGGCAGCGCTGGTGGAGGCGATTGGCCCGTGCAAGATCACCTACACGCCGCCCACGTTCGAGAGCCTCGCCCGCAGCATCGTCTATCAGCAGATCAGCATCCTGGCTGCGCGGAGCGTTTACGGGAAACTGCGCGGGGCATGCGCCGGGGATGGGGCGCTACAGCCGTCTCACGTGCTTCGATCGAGCGAAGAGGAACTGCGGGCATGCGGGCTCTCTTCGCAGAAGGCGCGCTACATTCGGGACCTCGCGACGAAAACGGATGAGGGGCTTGTCGAGTTTCCGCGATTCCCTTCGATGAGCGACGAAGAGGTGATTGCCGAGCTTACCCAGGTGAAGGGAATCGGCCTTTGGACGGCGCAGATGTTTTTGATGTTTTCCCTGCGCAGGCCCGATATCTGGCCAACGGGAGACCTGGGCATCCGGAACGCCGTGCAGAAGCTGCACAAGCTGAGAGAGCACCCTACCCCGGCGGAAACGGAAGCGCGCGGCCGCAAGTGGCGCCCGTATGCTTCGATCGCGTGCTGGTATCTGTGGCGCAGCCTGGAACCCACGGGGCCTTTCTAGGCGGCGCGGCCTTCCGCTATTTTCGGGCGAGATGCAGCGCCGCGATACCGAAGGTCAGATAGTCGAATTCCACTTCGCGGAAACCCTCCTCAAGAATCCAATCTCGAAGTTCGGGTGCGCCCGGGAACTTTCTCACCGATGCGGGGAGATAGGAATACGCGGCGGAAGAGCCGGAGATGAGCCCTCCGATACGGGGCAGCACGTGGGTGCTGTAGAAGTTGTAGAAGGCGCGGAAGGCGGGATTCGGGGGCTGGGAAAACTCGAGGATGGCCAGCGTGGCGCCCGGCTTTAGGACCCGCCGCAACTCCACCAAGCCGCGCCGGTAATTCGAGAAATTGCGAAACCCAAACGCAATGGTAATGAGATCGAGGGACTCACCGGCGAGCGGCAATTCGAGACCATCGGCGTCGAAGAGCGAGGAATGGAGGCCCAACCGGTCTAACTTACGCGCCGCGCCGGCCAGCATCGGGTAGCAGAAATCGCTGCCCAGCAGAGGGCGGCCGGCGGCGCGCTCCATGGCGACCAGGAGGTCTCCAGTGCCGCAGCACAGGTCCATCGCGCGGGCTCCCGGATTGCTGAGAATATGCGCAATGCGGCGCACGGTGTGGGCGCGCCAGCGGGTATCGATGTTGAGCGAAAGGAAGTGATTGAGAAAGTCGTAGCGGGGCGCGACTTGCCCAAACATCTCCTGCACCCAGCGCGCGGCTTCGCGTTCGCTTGTGGCGCCGCCGGGAGTGGTTCCCGCATTGGAGGTTCTTGCGCTCATGCCTGCCGGGTCCGCCGCAGGGCATCTTTGGTGGCGCTCAAGACGGCCCCAGGCTCAATTCCGCTCTGCACGGTGACGCTCCCGATACTCTCAGGCAAGACGAAGTGAACCTTTCCCTGAACGGTCTTCTTATCCTGGAATAGCCGCCCGCAGAGGTTCTCCGCTTCCACTCTGGCGAGGGAGGGGATGGGCCCGTAATCGTTCACCAATTCCACCACGCTCTCCGAGGACACTTTGTCGAGCAGCCCGATGCGCTCCGCCAAGAGGGTGGCCGCGATCATCCCGAAGCCAACCGCCTCCCCGTGCAGGAACCGCTCGTAGCGGGTCTCCGCTTCGAGGGCATGGCCCACGGTATGGCCGAAATTGAGGATCCGCCGCAAGCCGGATTCGCGCTCGTCCGCGCTCACCACCTCCGCCTTGATACGGACGCTTTCGGCAATCAGCGAATCCACGGCTTCGGGATCCCTTCCGAGCACGCCGTCGCGCTTTTCTTCGAGCAGTTCGAAGAGCCAAGGCGTCTGAATGACACCATACTTGACGACCTCGTACAGGCCCGCTACGTACTCCCGTTGCGGAAGTGTGCCGAGCACGGTGGGATCGACCAGCACCGCATGCGGCTGGTGAAACGCTCCCACCAGATTCTTGCCGCCCACCAGATTCACACCGGTCTTGCCACCGATGGCGGCGTCCACCTGCGCAAGGAGGGTTGTGGGGATTTGCAGCACCTTCACGCCCCGCATGAAACTGGCCGCCACGAAGCCGCCCACGTCGCCGACGATGCCGCCGCCGAAGGCGATGACGCAACTGCTGCGGTCCGCGCCGCCTTCGAGCATGGCATCACAGAGCGCCTCTACCTGGGCGAGCCGCTTGTTCGCTTCCCTTCCCGGAAAGTACAACACCTCGTGATCTCTGGCGCCCAAAGAAGCGCCGAGCGAGGCGCCGTGCGCCTGCCAGACATCCCTGGTAGTGATCACAAAAATCTTTCCGGCCGCGACGGGAATATATTGCGCGGCGCGGGCGAGGATTCCCCGTTCAACGACAGCGGCATAGCGTCCGCCGGCCGTATTCACAACAAATTCAGGCATTCTTCCCGTTCTACCACGGCCGGGGCGTCAAGTTCCGGAGCCGAGGTGCTAGAATTTGGCTGAGATGACCCCTGACTTTCTCGTGATAGGTGCTGGGGTCGCCGGACTGCAAGCCGCCATCGAGCTTTCTGATGCCGGTGAAGTGCTCGTGGTGGCGAAAGACAGC
>JADYZL010000374.1 GCA_020853155.1 Bryobacterales bacterium | reverse complement strand
GCGCCGCCGGATGCCGGCACGAACTGAGGCACGTAACTGCCCTTGGGGAGGTCAATGCGGAACGGTTCCTCTCTCCCACCTTCCGCATAGTATGTAGCCAACCGCTTACGCAAGATGGAGGCCTGCACCCGGACGATTGCATCGGTGCGCGGATCGTAGGATTCTCCCCTGCGGAAGACATCGCGCCCAAGTGAATACTCCTTAAGTTCGTCCGCGTGGCCATCGAGGACGGTGTTCACCAGATGATCTAGAAAGAGCTGCAACTGGCGCGCATTCACAAACTGCGGACTCGCGAGAATGCGCTGCATGTGCGCCCGCACCTCGGCTGTTCCGACTGCGGAATCCGTAGAACCCCGATGCTCATCGACCGCTCCACCCTGATCCGCCATTGCAGCAAAACCTATTGATAATACACGGAATTAACCGTTAAGAGACTGCTCCTAACTACCGCACAACCCGATTCTATCGTATTCATCGTGATAAGCAACGCAAATCCTGCTTCAGCGTGTTCCATTCCACACTTGGGAGTCTAAACCAATGCGAGTAAGATCCTCACGGAACCTCACGGTTCTTTGCCTGTTCCTTCTGGCGATACTCAGCACCCTTTCCGCACAGTCCCCCCAGGGCTCTATTTCCGGTACCGTCACGGACGGCCAGGGAAGCGCCGTGCCCGGCGCGGAAGTTGTCGCCCGAAACCTCGGCACCAATCTCTCATTCCGGACAACGACCGGACAAACCGGGGCCTACTCGCTGCCCATCCTGCCGATCGGCGATTATGAGGTCACCGCCAGCTTCACGGGATTCAAGACGTTCGTGCGGACGGGAATCCGGCTAGAGGTTTCGCAACGGCTGCGCCTGGATATTCCACTGGAACTGGGACAGGTTTCCGAAGTGGTGGAAGTGAAGGCGGAGATCGCCCGCGTGCAAACCGAGGATTCGAACCTGGGCACGGTGGTCGAGAGCAAGCGCATTGCGGAGCTCCCCCTCAACGGCCGCCATGTTTTCAATCTGGTGAAAATCGTCCCCGGTGTCCAGCCACGCAGCAATGCCACCGACGGGTTCGCCGAGATTAGCAATCAGACTTTCTCTCAACTTCGCATCAATGGCGGGCCCGCTTATGGCAATCAGTTTTTCCTCGATGGAGGCGTGAATAGCGCCCCCGTCCATAACGAGATCGCCGTCGTCCCGATGGCGGACGCCGTGGAAGAGTTCAAGGTGGAAACCAGCTCGCTGAAAGCCGAGTACGGCCAAACCAGTGGCGGCGTCGTGAACGTGGTCACCAAGGGCGGCACGAATGAACTGCGCGGATCGCTCTATGAGTTCCTGCGGAACGATGCCCTCGACGCTCGCAACGCCTTCGCTACCCAGCGTGACCCACGTACCGGCCGCATCAAGCAGGTCTTACGCTACAACCAGTACGGCGGCACCGTCGGCGGACCCGTATTCATCCCGAAGTATTACGATGGCCGCAACCGCACATTCTTCTTCTTTGGCTATGAACAGTGGCGGTGGAGGGCGACGGGCAACCCGCGCCTGGGCACCGTCGCCACGGCGCGCGAACGCGCGGGCGACTTCAGCAGCACCCTCGATGGCCAAGGCAAGTTGATCACGATTTTCGACCCCGCCACCACGACGGCCCGGCCCGGCGGCGGCTTCACCCGCACGCCGTTTGCAAACAACGTACTACCCACGAACCGCTTCGATCCGCTTGCAAAGCGGGTTCTTGAGTTCATGCCGGCGCCAAATGCGACTCCCACGAACGCATTCACCAACGCCAACAACTTCATTTCGCTGGTGCCATCGAGTTCCGACCAGGGCACGACCAATATGCGCCTGGACCACCGTTTTTCGGAGAACGATTCGTTCTTCTTCCGCTATACCGTCACGCGCAACACCCGTAGAGACCAGGGTTGGGGCCTGGGCGCCTCCGACCCCGCCGCTCGCAACGACCAGCGCGATAACCACTCCGCCGTGGTCAACTACACCAAGGTGCTCACCCCAACCACGCTCAACGATCTTCGCGTGGCCGTCGCCCGGCAGTGGCTTCCTTTCGAGCACCCGAGCTTCGACAAGAACTGGCCGCAGCAATTGGGCTACCCGGCCATCATTCCCCAGGATCAGTTCCCGCCGGTGACGATCACCGGTCTTCTTGGAATCGGGAGTGCGTCTTTCTCCGCCGGGCTTCGCGCCCAACAATTTGTCCAAGTTGCGGACGGCCTGACTCTTGTCCGCGGCAGCCACACCTTCAAGACCGGCTTTGATCTCCGCTGGACCCGGCTGAGCTTCATCAATCGTTTCCGGCCATCGGGCGCTTTCGACTTCTCTTCGAGCCTTACCAATAATCCGATCGCACCGGCCGGAACGGGCGTGGGCCTGGCCAGCTACCTGCTTGGAGAGGTGAGTGGCGGCGGCCAGGGTTACCGGCCGTTCTTCCAGTTCCGCGCGCTGCCCCTCGGCGTCTACTTTCAGGACGATTGGAAGGTCGCGCCAAACCTCACCCTCAACCTGGGCGTCCGCTATGACGTCTCCTTTGGCCCCACGGAGATCCATGACCGGCATTCGAACTTCGATCCGTTCGTGATGAACTCCCAAACGGGCTACCCCGGCCAGATGGTTTACAACGGCATCGGCAGCGAGCCGCGTTCGTTCGTCAATCTGGATAAGAACAACGTGGGCCCACGAATCGGGTTCGCGTGGAACCCGGGCGGCACGGGCAAGACGGCTGTCCGCGCGGGCTACGGCCTGATTTATACCATTGCGGAAGTCGGTCATACCCAGGGCGATAATACCAACGCGTTCGGGTTTTCCGTCGATACGAACTTCGCATCGTCTCAACCGGGCATCACCCGGGCGTTCCTGTTCAGCCAGGGGCCCGATGTGCTGCTGCGTCCGCTCGGCGCCGATGGCGGCCCGTCGGCTTTCCGCGGCCAGACCGTCCGGTATCAGGATCGCAATGCCCCCACCCCCTACTTGCAGCAATGGAACTTCACTGTGCAGCAAGCACTTTGGGGCGGCTGGGTGGGCAGCGCCATCTACGCCGGCAGCCGCGGCGTACATCTCTTCGGTGGAAACTACGATTTGAACCAGCTTGACCCGGCCTACTGGAGCCAGGGTCTCGCTCTGCAATCCACCGTGACGAATCCGTTCAAGGGCCAGATCAGTTCCGGCCCGCTTGCCGGCGGCACGGTGCAAACACAACAGTTGCTTCGACCCTTCCCGGATTACCAGACGGTCCAGACGTTTGCCGCGCCCAACGCCAGCAGCAGCTACCACTCCTTCCAGGCGAGCCTTGAAAAGCGCTTTTCGAGCGGCCTTTCCGCCCTGATCAGCTATACGGGCGGGAAGCTCATCACCGATGCGCTTTCCACCGCCGGCAGCGGCACTGGAGCTGCGCTCGAAGGGTACCGCATGGGCCGCTTCAACCGGAGGCTCGACCGGCGCGTTGACCAGGACGACGTTTCCCAGAGGCTGGTGGTCTCCAGCGTCTATGAGCTTCCTGTCGGCAAGGGGCACCGGTTCCTCGCCCAGGCGCCAACCGTGGTGGATCT
>JADYZL010000373.1 GCA_020853155.1 Bryobacterales bacterium | reverse complement strand
TCGGGCTACACCCGGACCTGCTCCCAGGGCTCGCGGATTTGCTGATCGAAGCGTCCCACCGCATGCAATTGATTGTGACCACTCACTCCGACATTCTGGTGGATGGCCTCACGAAAGTACCCGAGGCTGTCCTCGTTTGCGAGAAACACAAGGGCTCCACCAGAATGACTCGCCACGACACAGCGGAATTGGCTCGCTGGTTGGGCCAATACGGGCTGGGGCAGCTTTGGCGAAGCGGTGAAATCGGGGGAAACCGCTGGTGACGGTGAAGTTGTTCGTGGAAGGCGGTGGAGACAGAAATAAGGCGCTCGACACCGAGTGCCGCCGCGGTTTCTCCGAATTCATTCGCAAAGCGGGACTTGAAGGCCGGATGCCGCGCGTTGTGGCCTGCGGCGGGCGTAACGCCGCGTTCGACCGCTTCTGTACGGCATTCGAAAAACGGGCGCCCGGCGAAATTGTTCTGCTGCTCGTCGATAGCGAAGAACGTCCGCTGTCGGAGTCCTCCTGGTCGCACGTGCAGCAGCGTAAGGGTGATGGCTGGGCGCCACCCTCGGGAGCATCGGGCGAGCATCTCCATTTCATGGTGCAGGCGATGGAAGCATGGTTCTTTGCCGATCCCGATTCACTCGCATCTTATTTCGGCAAGGGCTTCCGTCCGGCAGCGCTAAGCCGCCGGGCGAACATTGAAGACATCCCGAAATCGGAACTGGAGAGCAGCTTGGCCGCGGCGACGAAAGACACCATAAAAGGGCCGTATTCGAAAGGCGATCATTCCTTCGCGATTCTCTCCCGCCTTGACCCAGCGAAAGTGAGCACGGCCTCTCCAGGACACGCGGGAATCTTCCTGGACCTGCTACGAAGCGTCTGCACAAAATAGAATACTCTCATGAGACTTGCCTTACGAATCGCCCCGGCGCTCCGGCTCCGCGCTTTCTATTCGGGAGTGATCGTTTGTGGATTGCTGTTGGCCTGCGGCAGCATCCCCTTGCGGTCCAACGATGCGCAGGACGACGCGCGGCGAATCTTGGAGAAGCTGCAAGTCGCCTCCGGCGCCACGGTGGGCGAGATCGGCGGCGGCAATGGCGATGTCGCGGTGGCCGTGGCGTCGCTCCTGGGAGTCCATGGCCGGGTGCTGGTAACGGAATTGGACCCCGCGAAGATCGAGGCCATGCAGAAGCGCTTCGCCAGAGGCAATTCCGCCACGGTCGTCGTCTCCGCATCCACCGCCGAATCGACCAATCTGCCCGAGCCCTGTTGCGACGGCATCTACATGCGCGACGTCTATCACCACTTCACGCAACCGGAATCCATGGTGGCCAGCCTCTATCGCAACCTCAAGCCGGGAGCGCGGCTAGTGGTCATCGACTTCCGCCCGCGCACGGGAGGCTCCTGGAGCACTCCGGAAGGGGTGCCCGCGAATCGCGGCGGACACGGCATTTCCGTGGCCCTGCTTCGCGAAGAACTGGAAGCGGGCGGCTTCCGGCACGTGGAGACCATCGAGCACTGGCGGGACAATCTTTTCGCCGTCGTCGTGGAAAAACCCCGCTAATTCCGTCTCATCGAATCAATCCGGGAAAGAGTTCCTTGAACCCGGTCGTGATGAGTTCCACACCGATCGCGGTAAGAATCATCCCCATCACGCGCATGGCGATATTGATGCCCGTGGCGCCCAGCAGACGGCGGATAGTGCTCGCCAGCCGCAGACACACCCAAACGCTGAAGGCGGTAATCAGGCAGTTCACTACAAGCGCGCCGATATCCACCCAATCCCGAGCGTGGTTGGCGGTCACAATGACGAGGCTGATCGCTCCCGGCCCGGCCATCAGCGGAATCGCCAGCGGCACGATCGCAATGGAATCGGCCTCAAGCGCCTCCGCGTCTTCTTCGTCGGTATGCCGCGTGCGGCCATGGTTGGCTTTCAGCATCTCAAGCGCCATCAGCAGAATCAGGATGCCGCCGCCGACGCGAAACGCCGGGATGCTGATGCCGAACAGATTGAGGATCGGGGCGCCCGCGAACATCGCTCCCACCAGAATGATCGCCACGGCGATCGCGGAATGGCGGGCCGTCCTCCGGCGTTCCTCGCTCGTGGCGTGCGGCATCAGGCCGATGAACAACGGTACCGCGCCGATCGGATCGACGACGGCCCAGAGGCCCACCAGATTCCGGGCATAATCGGCGTAGGAGTCCATACCGGTTCACCGCGTCTAGCGGTCACCCTCCTTCACCCAATCCACGTTGAACGCCGCATGCTTGATGCTCTTGCGAGGTCCATCCTTCGGAATGTGATTGAGAAAGTAGCTATACGTGACGTGGATCGTGCCGTCGCTTGCCTGAATCACCGAAGGGTAGTGGAACGAACCGGCCTGCTCCTTCCGGTTGTCGAGTTCGATATGCCGCTTCCACTTCCAGCTTGCGCCTTCATCGCCGGAAATCCAGGCTGCGAGTGAATAGCGGCCCTCCTCGGTATCGTTGTTCACCATCAGCCACTCGCCGCTCTGGAGCAGGATCACCTCGACGCTCGTTCCTGAATTGGGAATATCCGTGTCGGCGGCCACCGTCCAGGAAATCCCATCGTCCCGCGACTCGCTGCGTAGAACCCGGTGCGGCGCGGGGCCGTTGTCGCGGAACCAGGCGACCAGCGTCCCGTCTTTCTTGCGGACAATCGAAGGCTGCACCGCGCCCCATCCCATCATGGGCTCGCTGCCGTTCCAGGTCTTGCCCCCGTCATCGGAGTAGGCGGCCACCGAAAAGTCATACCCATCCGAGTAGAGAGGCAGAATCATCCGGCCCGAAGGGAGGGCGATGGCGTGCGTGCGCGGCATCCAGCCCATGCGGCGGAAATACTTGTCCCCGGCCCGCGCGAGGATCTCTTTCAGGTAACCGCGCACGCGCTCTTCCGTGGCCTGCGCCAGCATCGGTTCCACTACCGTTTTCACTCTCGCCTCGAAATTCCTTGGCTCGAAGAGCACGATGCCGCCATCCTGCCAGCGCACCGCTTTCCCCGCTTCCGGATACTGCGCGAAAACCCGGTATTGCAGAATCGATGTGTGCCATTCATTGGCGACGATCGTTGGCCAGGAGAGCCAGAGCCGTCGCTCCCGGTCGAGCCAGACAATCGGGTTGCAATCGGGGAAGTTCGCGACATCCGCAATCGGAAAACGCGGGCTCCACTTGCGCGTCCTTCGGTCCCAGCGCGCGCCCTCCAGTTTCACGTCGTCCGCCGTGCGCTCTCCGGAACCGTTGTACCAGACCGCGAAGAGATCCCCACCCGGCAATTCCACCACCGACGAAGAATGGTTGTGCCAATGCTCCAGCGGGAAAAGGAATTCCGCTTCAAAGCGAGGGGCTGCAAGCGCGCTGAGCGCTGTGAGGAGGAAAACAAGCGCGAACCGCGATATCGGCATGACGGCATCAATTCTACCAGCAGCGCAGGCCCAGGCTGGAGCGGCCGGGGCCGGGCGGATAAGTGGCGCGATAATAGGTTGAGGCGGCCACGCCGGCGGCGGATCACCGCTCACCGTTCAAGGATCGCGACCTCCCAAAGGAAGTTCCCGGAACCGTACGCATGATGGACTTTGTGGAACAAGTCAAGAGCCAGATCGACATCGTTCGCGTCGTCGGCGATTATGTGCGCCTGAAGCGTCAGGGCGCCGGCGAGCGATATGTCGGCTTATGCCCGTTTCACACGGAGAAGACACCTTCGTTCTCCGTCCACGCCGGGCACGGATTCTATAAGTGCTTCGGTTGCGGAGCGGGCGGAGACGCGATCAAGTTCGTTATGGAGATCGAGGGACTCACGTTCTTCGAAGCCATCAAGGCGCTCGCCGAGCGCAATGGCATCCCGCTGCCTCGCACTGAGGATTACACGGACGAAGACGCGAAGAAGCGTTCCTCCCTCTATCGCCTCCACGAAACCGCGCAGGACGTGTTCGTCCGCAATCTGTGGTCGAGCGCCGGCGAGAGCGCGCGGGAATACCTGCAGCGTCGCGGCATCCCGCGGGAATTGGCCCAGGAATTCGGCCTCGGCTTCGCACCCGCGGGCGGTCAGGAACTGACGCGCGTGTTTGAGAAGCAGCGCGTGGAGACGGCGATGCTCGAAGCCTCCGGCCTCGTGAAATCACGCACTTCCGGGTCTGGCTATTACGACACATTCCGCGGGCGGCTCACCTTCCCGATTCACAACGAGAGCGGCAAGCTGGTGGCATTCGGCGGGCGCGTGCTAAGCCCCGACGAACAGCCCAAATACCTGAATTCTCCCGAAACCGGGATCTACAAGAAGCGCACGGTGCTTTACAATTTCCATCGTGCGCGCGAATCGATGCGCAAGCGCGGCCGCGCGGTGCTCGTCGAAGGATATATGGATGTGATCGGCGCATGGGCCGCCGGCACGCATGAAGCGGTGGCTTCCTGCGGCACGTCGCTCGGCTCCGAGCAAGTCCGCTCCATCAAGCGGCACACGGATGTCGTCGTCGTGAACTTCGACCCCGATCGCGCCGGGGAGAACGCCACCGAGAAGTCGATTCAGGTGATGCTCGACGAATCGGTGGATGTCCGCGTGCTGCACCTCGAAGACGGGTTGGACCCCGATGAGTATGTCCAGGAGCGCGGCGCCGAAGCTTACCTGCGCGCCGTCGATGAGGCTCGCGGCTATTTTCTGTGGCTGGCCGATCGGGCGCAGAAGAAGTTCGACACCACCACGGCCCCGGGCCGCGTCAAGGCGCTCGAATTCCTGCTGCCTTCGGTTCAGAAAGTCCCCAGCCGCTTGCGGCGCGCCGCTCTTGCGGATGAAGTGGCCTCATACCTTGGGCTCGAACGCAGCATGGTTCTCGATGAGTTCAAGGCTTCCGCCACGCGGCGCACAAGCGATCACTTGGCCGCTCCGCCGAGTAACGCCGGTCATCTCGAACGCCTGCTGATCCGTTGTTTGCTGAACCAGCCGGAAGGCGCCCCCGAGATCCTGGATATTCTTGGGAAACTCGACGGATGGAAGCGATTCCCCACCGCCTCCATCTTCGACGCGATGCTCAAAGTCCACCGAAGCGGAGAAGCGCTACGCTTCCACAATATCGAGGCCCGGTTGGACGGCCAGGCGAAAAGTATTCTGACGGAGGTCTTGCTGGACGAAGAGATCAATCAGGAATCGCAGAATCGGGATCAGGCATTTGCATGCCTGCAGAAGCTGGATTTGATCCAATTCACGGAATTTCGACGCGAATTGAAGAGACGCATCCGGGAGGCGGAACTATCGGGAGATCTCGAGGGCGCCCTCAATCTGAACCGGCAACTGGCCCAGTTGGATGCGAATCCCGCGGGATAGCATTCACGAATTCATCGCGGCGGCTCAAAACACTTCCGCTTTCGTGAATCGCGAAGGAGCCAGAGTGGAGCATTACGATTCTGAGTGGAACATTGCAATCCTTAGCGATGTTGTACAATGACGCCAATTGGGGGTTTCCCCAGGATAGAGGTTGGTTCTTAAGTGTCTATCGAACACAATATCGGACGTATTAGAGACGACGACGGCGCATCCGCGGATTCCGGCTACGATCTCTACAGCGCCGTGAACCAGCTTGTTTCGAACGACCGGGATAACCAGCCGGAACTCGACGAGATCCTCGCCGATCTCGAATCCACAAGCGCCGACCTCATGCTGGAGAACCGCGCCGGAAGCGGACGGCGCGGCATGGATCGCGACGATTTGAGCGACGGAGATATTTCTTCCGACGGCTCGGACAAAACAAACGATCCCGTTCGCATGTACCTGCGCGAGATGGGCACCGTGGCGCTGCTCACGCGGGATGGCGAAATCGAACTGGCCCGCCGTATGGAGCACGGGGAGCGGATCGTCGCGAAAGCACTCTCTCGCTGTCCCTATGCGATCCGCTGTCTGGAACGGATCCTTGACGGCGTTTCCCGCAACCGGGAAGCCCTCTATGATGTGCTGGTGCTTCCAGAGGAAGTTCCGGATGAATCCGCCGGTGAGCGGATTTTCCTCGAGTTCGAGAAGTCCGTGGGAAATGTCACCGCGCAGTACAATGCCATTCTCATTCGGGAGAAGCAGGAGCCTGCAAGGAGCCGGAAGCGCACGGAAGAGCGGCTGCCGAGCCTTGGCCGGATGGTGGTGCGAATGTCTCGCGCGTTCCGGGAATTACCGTTTTCTTCCAGCGTTTACAGGACCCTCTCGGAGGAAGTACGCTTGGCGCTCGAAGCGATGACGCCACTGGAACGCGAAGTATCCCGTCTGCAAGTCGTTTTGACGAGCGGAAAGTTTACGGATCGCGGCCTCGAACGGGAGCTGCGCAAGCAGTTGAAAGACTTGCAGGAGCGCCTGACCTCCCAGGAAACAAGCACCGGCTCCAACCTGGCCGGCCTCGCACGCGCGATGCGATTGATTGAACGAGGCCAAGCCGAAGCGGAAGTTGCCAAGAAGCAGTTGATCGAAGCCAACCTGCGCTTGGTGGTGTCGATCGCGAAGCGATACACCAACCGTGGACTGCAGTTCCTTGACCTTATCCAGGAAGGGAACATCGGCCTCATGAAGGCCGTCGAAAAATTCAACTACAAGCGCGGGTACAAGTTCTCCACGTACGCTACCTGGTGGGTGCGGCAAGCCATCACGCGCGCGATCGCGGACCAGGCTCGCACCATTCGCATCCCCGTGCACATGATCGAGACGATCAATAAACTCGTGCGCACCC
>JADYZL010000372.1 GCA_020853155.1 Bryobacterales bacterium | reverse complement strand
CCGGCCCCTACGTTGAAGTGCAGAGCGGGCGTCACGTCTGGGATGGCCACTACGAATGGGTGCAACCTCACAAGACGGAAAGCTGGAGCGAGTGGTGGATCCCCGTTGCCGGCCTCGGTGGCGTCACTACGGTCTCCCGCGATGTCTCGCTGAGCCTGAAGGGAGAAGGCGGCAACTCGGGTGAGTTGGCGCTGGCCGCCGTGCGCCTCATCCCGCGGGCGCGCATCGAGGTAAAGTCCGGCGCCGGCGTGATCCTCGAAACCACCGCGGATCTCACGCCCGCGGCGCCCTTCACGGCAAAGAATCTCAAACTCCCCGCCGCGGATACGGCTGCCCTGACTGTGAGCGTCACTGAAGCCGGCGGCCAAGAGATTCTGCATTACGTCCGCCCAAATTTGAAGGTGGATGCCAAGGAATACACGCCGTTCACCCGCTCCCTCGAAAAGCCTCCGAAGACGCCTGACACCATGACGGCAGAGGAGTTGACGCTGGCCGCGCGATTCAAACTGAAGGAACTGAATGACGCGGCCGGTATCGAGCTATTGAACAAGGCGCTGGAGCTGGACCCGGGATTCTCCCGGGCGCACCTGGAGTACGGTATTCACGACTTCAACCACCACCGCTACGCGGAGGCCGCGAAACACCTCGAACAGGTGATCGAACGAGACCCTTACGTGGACGAAGCCTACTACTATCTCGCCCTCAGCCAGTTGCGCCTGGGGGAGACTGCGAAGGCGGAACGGAATCTCTACTTCATCTGGCCGGGCAGTTCGTTCTACTCCGACCGGGAATATCTGCTGGCGCGGCTCGCTCTTGACGGAAACGAACCAGACAAGGCGGTTGCCCATCTGCGGGAAGCGATCGAGCGGAATGGCCGCCACGTGAGCGCACGCGCCCTGCTGGCCATTGTCAGCCGAGAGCGGGGGGACCACGCTTCCGCGCGAGAGCAGATCGAAGCCATCGAGCGCGTCGATCCCGGAAACCCCATCGCGCAAGCCGAGCGCTGGTTTCTCTCAGGCGAAGAGAGCGCCGGGGCGGAGCTTTCGCGCCTTTTAGGCGGGCAGAGCCAGGAAGCCATCGAAACTTCCGTTTTCTATCGCGATGCGGCACGTTGGGATGCAGCCATCCGCATATTGAAGCTGGTCGAGGCCCGGAATGAAGATCCATGGGGCACTCCGCCGGAGTTCGACTATGTCCTCGCCTATTGCCTCGACCAAACGGGAAATCACGCGGAGGCGAACCGGTATCTCGCCAAAGCGCACGCGGATGCCGGAAACGTCGACCGTTTCCCCTACCGGGAAAGCAGTGAAGAGGTGTTTGCCTGGGCGCTCAAACGGAATCCAAGCGATAGCCTGGCGCTCTATCTCCAAGGAGCGCTCGACTACTATTTGGAGCGTTACAGCGAAGCGATCGCAAGCTGGGAGCGGGCGGTTCGCGCACAGCCCGGTGATTTTCACGCGCACCGCGCCCTGGGCCTGGCGTACGCGGAACAGGGCAAGCCGCTTGAGATGGCGGTGGCCGAACTGGAAAAGGCAGTCACACTCAACCCGAGCCATATCGATACGTTGGACGACTTGAGCACGCTCTATGCGAAGGCCGGGCGCTTCGATGAGCAACTCAGCCTGCTTGAGCGGGCTCTGGAGCGTTCCCCGGAGGATGACAACGTGGCCGAGGGCGTGCTCACCGCGAACCTCATCAAGGGCCGCTATGACGCGGCGGAGAAACTGGTCGCTTCTCACCGCTTCGAACACCGCCACCGCAGCTATGAACTGCGCGACAAGTACCGCCTGCTCCGTTATGCCTCGGGCGCAGCGGCGTTCCGGGAAGGCAGGTATGCCGATGCCATGAAGCAATTCGAAGCCGCGCTCCATCCGCCGGTGTCGCTGGGTGTGGACGATTTTGCCTCGCAAACCTCGCCGCAGCAGGAATACTATCTGGGACGAGTTTTTGAAGCGCAAGGCAAGGCGGATCTCGCACGCGGCGCCTACGAACGCGGCATTGCCGGCATGGCTCACCTCTGGGGAGAAACGGGCAGTTGGAGCCCGGAGAATTTCTACATCGTACTCGCGCTCGACCGGCTTGGCCGGCGGGAAGAAGCTTCCAAGCTGGCGGAACAGTTCGAGAAGTACGCTCGCACACAATTGGATTCGCGGCGGCCCATGAGGCGCGTCGACTCCCGTTATCTGCTGGGGCTCGCATCCGCGCGGAATGGCCGCATGCAAGAGGCCGGGAATCTCTATGAGGAAGCGGTGGCCATCCAACCGGACTTTTTGCCGGCGAGAATGCAACTGCGGGGAGATCTTCTCAACCCCGCTTCGAAGTGAGATTGCAGGGAGCGGGACTCCTATCGAAGGGCCGCCGTGGCTGGAGGCCAAGTGCGCACGGCGTGGAGCCTCTACGGGTAGAATAAGGATTCGCCTTGAATTGGGCATGCGTTCCCAGGAATCTCATGTCGTTACCTGAATCCGCCGCCGCTTACATTGAGCAACAAAAACAGCGTTTGCGCTCATCCGGCAAGCGCCCGGTGATCGTCTTCCCGGAAGGCGGAGATTCTCGGGTGCAGGCCGCGGCGGGCAGGCTGGCTCAGGAAGGGTTGATCACGCCCGTTCTAGTGGGGAAGCCCGCCCTTAACACACCGGCTGGGATTCGTTGGGCAGACCCGGAGAACACCGCGCAATTGGACCGTCTGGCGGCCATCTACTTTGAACGTCGCCGGGCCAAAGGCGTATTGCGCCACGAAGCCCGCGATGCCGCCGCGCATCCGATGCGCTTCGGCGCGTTGATGGTGGCGGCGGGGGAGGCCGATGGTGCGGTGGGGAGCGCCGTATATACAACTGCCGAAACGGTCCGCTCTTTCCTGCAATGCATCGGCCTGAAGACCCAGTTCCGCCGGCTTTCCAGCATGCACCTGATGGGCGTGCAGGATCAGACCTACGGCCACCGCGGGCTCCTTGGCTTCAGCGATGCCGCCATCATGGTGGACCCCACGCCACCAGAACTCGCGGAGATCGCCATCGCCTCGGCGGGAACCTACCGGCAGCTTACCGGCGCCACGCCGAATGTGGCGCTGCTTTCCTTTTCCACCAAGGGAAGCGCGAAACACCCCGATGCCGAAAAGGTGATTGAGGCCATGCGTTACGTGCGGGAGCGCGCGCCCGGTTTGAACGCCGACGGGGAGTTGCAGGCCGATGCCGCGCTCGTGCCCTCGGTAGGCCAATCCAAGGCAAAGGGTTCGCTTGCGGCGGGTTACGCGAACGTACTGATCTTCCCCAATCTCGATGCCGCGAACATCGGCTACAAGCTGGTGGAGCGGCTCGGCGGAGCCGCGCTGATCGCGGTGGTGTTGCAGGGCCTCGAAAAGCCAGCCAACATCATTTCACGCGGTTGCAACGCCGAAGATGCTTACCATTGCGCCATCGTGACTGCGGTGCAATCGCTGCCGTAGTGTTTCATATTGGGAATTCCTCCCTCACCGCCAGTTTGCATGAGACAAATAACGCTTGCCGCCCACTATCCGGAAGGGCGGAGCTATGTGTACTTCACCGCGACAGTCCTTGCGGCCTCGAAAGCGACACCAACGTGGGTGGCATCTTCTGCTGTTACTGATCCTGGCGGCAGGCTGCATGTACGGATGGGATGGCGGCGCGAAAGCCACTTACGTGGGGGGTAGCCTTCCAGGGCTCCCCGAGTCCGTTAAGGGGAAACTCGACCTCGCTCACGCGAGCATCTTCCGCTTTGACGCCGACGAGATTGAAGTCAACATCCCTTGGGAAAAGATCAACATGCTCGAGTACGGCCAGAAGGTGGGCCGGAGGATCGGCCTCGCCATCGTGATTTCACCGCTTTTCCTGATGACGAAATCCCGCAAGCATTTCCTCACCATCAGCTACCTTGATGAGAAGGATCGGCAGCAGGCTCTGGTCTTCGAAATCCATAAAGACCGCGTGCGCAGCGTGCTGGTGACGATGGAAGCCAGAACCGGGATGCGCGTCGAGTTCCAGGACAATGACGCACGATTTGGCGGGGAGAGCCAATGACGCGCCGGCGTTCCTTTCTGATCGCCGCTTGGGGAACGGGCGTCGCCCGCAACGCTATCGCCGAAGCTCCCGACTCGCCCAGACCTCCCGTGCAGACTCTGCGCCAGGTGAAGCGCCTTTGCGTGGAAGATTTCGACGGCGGGGAAAACGCCCGGCAGCTTCGGGCGCTGCTCATCGCGGAGATCCATCGCCTGGGCGCTTTCGTGATCACCGAGAACCCAAAAACGGCGGATGCGTTCCTTCGGGGGTTTGCCGAAGACCTCGTGTTCACCGAACGGCACGGCCGCGACGAGAACATCTCCGGCCGCGCTTCGGGAAGCATCTCCACTGGGGGGTATACGCGAAACCGGGCCGGAGTATCTCGGAGTGAAGGGGCCAGTTCCCAGGTGCGGGATCGTTCGGAGACGCGCCGGCATGAAGCGTCTCTCTCCGTGCGCATCGTCAACGCCGATGGCGATGTCTTATGGGGGGAAACGGCCGAAAGCCGGGGTGGGAAGTTCCGCAGCGCAGGCGCGGAAGTCGCGGACAAAATTGCGCTCGCGCTGAAGGCAACTCTGGCGGAACCGGCAGCCGGAACGGAATCCGAACGAGGCCACTCCGCGGAAACGCCCTAAGGATTCTTCAAGCTAATCGGCTTCCGCTGATCCTGCACCAGGTTGAAGGAAATCTCCACATTGATCCGGGATTCCACCGGCTTCCCATCGGAGGTGCCGGGTTGGAATCGCCATTTCGCCAGTGCATCCTTCGCCGCCTGGTCAAGATCGGCGCGAATCCCGCGCATCACCGTCACTGCGGTTGGCTGCCCAGCTTCATTCACCACCGCTTGCAGCATTACGGAGCCACTGATGCCATCCCGCCGTGCCGCGGCAGGGTAAATCGCGGGGACACGCACGATGGGTTTGGGTGAGGTAAAGACGGGTTGCGCCCTTTGCTCCGGACGCGGAGGTTCCGGAACCAGAGGCGCCTGTGTGGACGGAGAAACCGTTGAACTCGCCCCCGGTGTAACCCCGGGAACGGACTTGGTTGCACCGGCAGGCGATTTCACAGCGGCGACAGGCGGCCTGCCCGCCACAGGGCGGGAGGCGTTGCCCATCGTGGGATTCCCGGTAACCACCACGGGTTTCGACTCGGCGGTTCTCCCCCCCGTGGCAGGCACAATTCCGCCCGTTGCAGGCGGAGTTATTGATTTGGTCTCAGAACCGGGAGGAACGGAGATACCGCCGGCCACATCCGGCTGTGCGACGGAGTCATCAGCGAGCGTGGATTCTTCCGGCTTCATACCTTCGCCGGCGGCAGTGCTCACGCCCGGCGCCGGCGAGTCCTCGATGGCCTGCTTCGACGGATCCAGATTCTCCGCACCGCCTCCACCCCGGAACACCCAAACGAACCCAAAGATCACTGCCAGCGCCAGGAATCCTGCGACAGCGATCACTGGGAAGCGCCAGGACTTTCCTTCGGAGCCGGGCGAATGGCTCTTTGTGGCATCTCTTACCGATTGGGGCCCTTGCCAAGCCTGCGGCGCCGTGGGTATT